>JAOUMY010000019.1 GCA_029881255.1 Gammaproteobacteria bacterium
GTAACCGTTCATTTCGTGACGTCCTTCTTTAAATAGTACTCCCCATTTAGAATTCCCTCATCGTTTCACAACGGCCATGAGGATATTATGAGCAACACCGCCTATCAACGTCGAACCCCAGCGCAGTGGCAAACCATTGTCGATAATTTTGTCGCCTCCGGTTTATCCGGCCAAGCATTCTGTCAGCAAAACCATATTAAATACGCCAGCTTTTGTAAATGGCGCCAACGTCTTTTGTCCGAGCCTAAAAAAGTGCCATTGAATAACGCGGCCCCTTTTTTGGACCTGGCAACGCTGGGTGATAGCCATTCATCATCCTGGCACATCACCTTCAAACTGGGCAATGGGGTTGAGTTGGTCTTGAGTCAGAAATAGTGTTTATACCCGAACCCCATGTGCGCATCTGGTTGTATACGCAACCGACAGATATGCGTAAATCGTTTAATGGCTTATGTGCCCTGGTTTCAGGTCAGCTTGAGGACAACCCAACGAGTGGTCAGTTGTTTGTCTTCATCAATCGGCGTAAGACCCACATCAAGATACTGTACTTTGATGGTTCAGGTTATTGCATCTGGTTTAAACGGTTGGAACAAGGGCAGTTCAACTATCGCCGTGATCATGACACAAAACGTTTGCTAGACTGGATGCAACTCAAGCTCTTGCTCGATGGTTTGAAGGTTGAAAAATCACGTCAATACAAACGATATACACACCCGTCGTAGCGCGGGGTTTGGTATAATACGGCGCTATGAACAACACCTCTTCAGCCGAAAACATTGATCGCAAACCATCGCTCGATAGCGCGACTGAATCACCCTCGTTGAAAGATAAATATGAGCAGTTAAAAGAAGAAAATCTTTCGCTTAAAAATCGCATTGCCTGGTTCGAGAAACAAGTCTTCGGCCAGAAGTCAGAAAAACGCCTGATTGAAAACCCGCATCAACAAAGTCTGCTCGGTGAGCCCACCGAAACGCCTCCCGAGGATAGCGACAAACAAACCGTCAACAGCTACTCGCGTGGCAAGGCCAAGAAAAACCGTAACGATGATTGCCTGACGGATAGTGGTTTGCGCTTTAGTGACGAGGTGCCGGTAGAAAAAATCGATGTGGTGCCGGATGAATTGAAGGGCCCCGACGCTGATCAGTATGCCATCATTGATACTAAAATCAGCCACAAGCTGGCCAAGCGTCCAGCCAGTTACGTGGTACTGGAATACCGCCTGCCGGTGATTAAGAAAAAAGGCAGTGGTGTTGATACGAACACCCTCAAGACCACGGCTATGCCGGCACAGGTATTGGAAGGCAGTATTGCGGATGTGAGTTTATTGGCCGGGATGTTGGCCGATAAGTTTCTTTATCATCTTCCCTTGCATCGCCAGCACCAACAAATGGCCCACGCGGGTATCACCGTGGCGCGATCAAGCCTGACCAACTGGACACGACGTAGCATCGAATTGCTGCGGCCCATTGTGGAGAGTATGCTCAACAATGTCTTGCTCAGTCGGGTACTGGCGATGGACGAAACCCCGATCAAGGCCGGAAGAAAACAAAAAGGGAAACTCAAACAAGCCTACTTCTGGCCGATCTATGGAGAAGATCACGAAGTGGTCTTTACCTTTAGCCAAAGCCGGGGCAAGCAGCACATCATCAATATGCTCAAGCACCAGTACAAAGGAACCCTTGTCACTGACGGCTATGCGGCCTATGCCCGTTACGCCGAACAAAGTGAAGGAGTAACCCATGCGCAGTGCTGGGTGCACAGTCGTCGTTATCTGATCGAAGCCAGAGACAGCAGTCCCAGGGAGATTGATGCCGTACTGGACCTGATCGGGCAGTTGTACCAGGGCGAAAAACACATCACCGAAAACAAACTCCAGGGTGAAAAGAAACGTGACTACCGACTCACGCACAGCAAGCCGTTGGTAGATGCGATCTTCGAGTGGATCGATACGCAATGCCAGCGAAATGACTTAACGCCAAAACATTCACTACGCAAGGCGCTGAACTATCTGCGTACACGCGAAACACAGTTGCGCGTGTTTCTTGAAGACCCAGACGTGCCCATGGACACCAACCACCTGGAGCGCGAGATCAGACCGATACCGCTGGGCCGGAAGAACTGGCTTTTTTGCTGGACAGAACTGGGAGCCGAACATGTAGGCATTATCCAGAGCCTGATCAGTACGTGCAAACTCCACGACGTTAACCCATATACTTACCTGGTCGATGTCCTGCAGCGCGTCAACACCCATCCGGTAAGTAAAGTCTATGAACTTACACCGCGTTTATGGAAGGAAAAGTTTGCCAACAACCCGATGCGATCAGAAGTCTACAAGGGAATCAACTACGTCGAGGAATGAACGGTTACTGCTCACCTTCGCTTAACGTAGCGGTAGTAATGCTCCAGTTTCCGCTTGCATTGGCACTGGCTGTACCGAGTGAGATGGTTCCATTCGTATCAAATAATTCGACTGTGCTACCGGCCTCTGCCGAACCGGTTATTACTGGCGTTGCAGTATTGAAGGCCTGACCATTGACGGTTGTAATAGCTGGAGCTTCAGGAGCGGTGGTGTCAGCAGTCGCGATAGAGATGGTTATGCTTTCCGATGCCTCGCTGGTATTTCCCGCCGCATCCGTGGCCTTTGCTGTCAACGTATGCTCACCTTCGCTTAACGTAGCGGTAGTAATGCTCCAGTTTCCGCTTGCATTGGCACTGGCTGTTCCGAGTGAGGTGGTTCCATTCGTATCAAATAATTCGACTGTGCTACTGGCCTCCGCCGAACCGGTTATTACAGGCGTTGCAGTATTGAAGGCCTGACCATTACTCGTCGTAAAAACTGGCGCGTCAGGTGGTGTCGTATCCTTTATCGGATCTCCTTTGCCGCACGCAGCCAAACTTGTCACTATGACAAGAAGAAAGATCAGAATAGTGTACCGTATTAGTTGGCTTTTTTCAGAGTGAGCAATCTTTGAATTTGTGTGAAAAGAAATTCTCATCGTGGCACCTCTGGTAGCGTACTTTCTAATTAGCGTAATTTACTCAGAGAAGGAAAGCGGCGTATATCTTTCATCTACGTTATTCCACATTTAGAATCCGTCGCTTTATGTTTTCAGTATTTCACTTTGCGCCATCATCGTCAATTTTCTCTATCGATAGAAGTCATACTCTTACAGTCGGAAAATAGAAATATTTCGGAAGATTCATTCTATTTCGATACGCAGGAAAATTTAGAACGATCGCGAGAGAAACGTGAATCGAGTTACGGTATACGCACGACTATTTTTCAACACGTCTATGGAACAAAGATGGGGAAGATAATCATTTTGATAGCAAGATACACCCGCTACCACCTAAGCTCCAGGCTATAATAAAGCTGATGCTTAGGAAACGCATAACCGGGTATTTCGGTATACGAGCCCTGCGTGTAACCAAAATAGTTGCTATAGCCCAATGCGATATTGAAGGTTTCATTGAAATAGTAGGAAGCACCTGCCGCAAAACTGGGGTGACGAAGAAAAATACCTCCAACTTCGCTATAAAGCGAAAACCCCCTTGCAATATGTTGACGGTATCCGACGTAGGGTATGGTAAGTGTAAGATCTGAATTCATTAAATAATTGTTAGTGTTGACCCCGAAATAGTACTTATCGTCGTGATAATATCTGACGGACAACATGATTAATCCGTCATTCCCGCTACCAATGGCAAACCCGATCTTATCTTCCGCTATGGCGAGTGAGTGGCAGGCGAAAAATACTATTATAAAGAGCAAACGTTTCATCAGTTCTTCCTTTTGCTTTGATACAGAATGCTGAGTTTGATGCTCTTGTGTTTATACGGTAAAGTTCTGCTGAACCTTGAATTTGAATCGGTGTCGTAGTAACGAGCTAGCGTATAGGAAAGTTCTACAAAGAAACGACGATAGACTTTGCCGCGGGTATTAAATAGATAGGCGTATCCGTTTTCTGGAAATTGGTAATCCGATGCCGAATGATTTAGATACAAATTTCTTGCTACTCCGGCGCTGATAGAAAAACGATCACCCAAAATATTTAGTTGGGGTGAAACTCTTATTTGCATTTCCTGCCAAGTATAGCCTTTGGCAACGTAATCGCCGGTCGACGTTTGGGTATAGGGAGTATATTTCTCATGCCAGAAATTGCTGGCGACGCCAAAATCAATCGAGATTTGTGGCAAGGAATCAAAATAGACGATCGTGCCAATATTGACACTCTGATATTTAGTTGTGCTGGTGGAGGGCAAAATGAGTTGGCCAGGCTTAACTATCGGCACTTCTAACCCGGTCAATGGATCGGTAACAATTTCGACATTTTCATGAACACCATAGAATAGATCATCTTTCCCCCACAGACTCTGTCCCACCGATATGTATCGGGTCCAGTCTCTGGCAGAGGCAACAGGAATATGCAGTATGCACAAAAAAATAGCGGCCACTGTTTTCTTTGGCATTATTTTCATTTTAATCGAAAAATATCGTAGGCCGATGATCAAAAACCGGGACGAATATTTTAGATTTCGTCGAACGTCAGGAATTATTTTGCAGGATAATTCATATTTCTGTGAGTTTCAATAGTGTCATCTGCGCACTACAGTCAAATGTTGAATCGTCTAACCTCAACAGTAACTCAACCGCCTTAACTGGCCGCTTGGGACAGGTAAGGCGGTTGAGTATCTAAGACGAAATGATTATTGGCTAATTCATTGTTGATGTGAATACTACTTTCGTGGCGCAGCGACCAAAACCTACCAGATCGGCAGCTCCGTCACCGTTGACATCAGCGGCGCGACGGGTGAAAAAATAACGTTGATAATTCGAAGTATCGTTATGGTACCACTCATAATTGCAACCTGTAGAACCACTAAGATCGAAATCACCACTATTCCAAGTTGTTGCTTTAGCAAATTGTCCGTCGCCAGTATTCAATGACGCATAAACACCTTTGTTTCCGAAGCCCACGATATCCAGTCGACCGTCGCCATTGACATCGGCAAACGTCCTGACGTGCTTATGGTGATTGTTCCAGCCATCGAGCTTAAATGTATCGCGCCAACCGGGATTATAGCTAAAGTCATTCACGACTGACGTTTGGTTAGCAAAACTAATAGGGCCGTTGACAGTTGATGTATTCTTGATGGTATATACTGCGTTTACGCCAAATCCAACGATGTCCTGGTCTCCATCACTGTCTATATCTGCGAGCATACGCGGATAGTTGCGATCATCGGTCCAACTGCCATTTCCTGCCATGATCTGGAAATCTTCACCGCTCATAATCGACACTGGCTCGCCGAAATTACCGTCACCAAGTCCCAATAGTGCCCAGGCCTCTGTTTCGCCTATGGCCAGGATGTCAGCTTTTCCGTCACGGTTCAAATCAGTCACCCAGCGCGGATGACGATAAACTTTCCAGCCGCCGTTATAGGCAAATTGTTTTGCGTCAAACATGCGTGTTTTCGTCTGACTGGTATCGCTAATTTTTAGCATGTCTCCGTTGTCGTCTTTTGCACCATTGCTCAGCACTACAATGACTGAATCACTACCAAATGCCACGATGTCAATATATCCGTTACCATCGACATCGCCAAACATACGTAGGTGTTTGTTAATATCCCAGCCACTATTCTTGCCAAGCCCGTCATACCAGTTTGTAGCTTTGCGGAATTGTGTTCCATCGTTGATTGAAACATAAACATTTGCCGGATAAAAACCAACAAGATCGAGATCACCATCGGCATCTATGTCGATAAGATGTTTAGGTATGGTGTCGTTGGTATTCCCCGATGGTAAAACCCATTCCGTTGACCACTTCTCTGGCGCAGAAAACCCGTTTTCGGTCCCCTTGGATACCCAAACGCCACTGGCGCCTATACCTACAATATCGGCTCTTCCGTCCCGGTCGATATCCTGAACCTCTCTAAAATAGGTGGCTTCTCGCCAACCTTTGTTAAAGTCGTACTCGTCAAAACTAAATTGTTGGGTTGTTGTGGTAACAAAGGTTCTACCCAATGTTGCACTATTAGAATCGGTCGAGGTAAGTGTTGCAGTGTACGATGTCGTCGCATTGTTATAGGTGTGCGAGAAATCAAATGACTGCCCTTGATCCAATTGATCCGTACATACCACGACCTTTTGTGATATGGGTGAACTGTCTCCCCAATCCATGCTAATAGTACAGATTCCCGCGCCTGGATCGGGTACCACGAATCCACTCACGCTAAATTCGCTTGCTCCTTTTTGAGAGATCTCATTTAGGAAAAAAGCATAACTATTTCCGCCACCCGCATTAGTATCAATATGATCATTGGTGCCATCGCCATCGGTGTCATTGTTGTAAGGATCATTACCCTTGCTCTTTTCCAAGCTGTCATTGTCTCCGTCACCGTCAATATCCGCGATTGTTGGGTCAGAGTAAATTTGGGCCGGATAGCGTTGAGGATAGAGTGCATTGATAGCCGTTACCACCCATGGCTTGTATATTTCATCATAGTCACTAAGACCGTCACCATCGGTATCTGACAAAGTCGGGTCGGTGCCGAGCGCGAGCTCCTGACGAATTCCTAGGCCATCACCGTCGTCATCTTCGAGATACACAAGTGCTATTTTGTCACCGGCTCTTACCATAATGTCTTCTAGCTTGTACGCACTCTGAGTCGCGTCGTAGAGTTTGGCGCTGCTCGATACGCCGTCATAGGCATCGTGAATGATTACCCATTTAGCATTGGCTTTGTCTCCGTCGCTTACACCATTTAGCGATTTTACCGAGCCGTAGTTAGATAAGATCACATCTAGCTTCAGGATATCACTAAGTAGTGTGGCCAATGTTGCTCCAGGAACGTCAGGGTTAAAGTTGGTCGCGACAATCAGATCGAGAGGTAGTTTGTGATTGGCGTAGTCAATGATAATCTGCGCACCTTGTGCCTGAGCCTGCTCCTGTATATACGCCATAGAAACGCCTTCTTTGTCAGCAATGTCATAAGAAGATATCTCTAGAGAAATAGATTTGGACTTTAGTAGAAGTTCTTCCGCTACATTGGGAAACAGTGCACTATTCGAAAAAATCAGGTCGCCGGTAGAGGCGAGTGGTTCCAATGAGTCGTTTGGAAAACTCGATACACCTTCCAGGCTCAGAGATCCGATAGGTACTCGTTGACCCGATGCGTTTGTCATGGATGCATTCAACAACAAGTAGGTTAGAGTGAAGGCTCTATTGCCTTCATTGCTGACTTTTACGGTACTGCTCAGACTGCCTCCGGTTTTTTCCCAACCCTCTAGTGTTACACTGCCTGTTGTTTGTTCAACGGTATCATATGTTTCCTTTGTATTACTCTTCGTCCAGTGATGATCTGTGCTGACAGTCGTACTAAAACCTTCTTTAGTACTCCCCGTCAGTTCTACGGCGAAACCGCCAGTGTAAGAGCGTTCACTTGATTCTACTGTACCCGTAGTGGTGTTTTTCAGGTTGTGTGTTTCGCTGCTTCCACTTTTCGTTACGCTTAACGTCACTATCGGTTCGGATGTAATCGCCAGCTTCAATTTGGGTAGATCCGCAATACGCGGATTGAATTTGAAGTTTTGTGCAGTGTTAAAGCCGCGTGTGATGACCTCCTCGTAATCGCTATAACCATCGCCATCAGTGTCGGCAATTTTTGGTGAGGTGTGGTAGACGTTCAATTCTTCGTCATTGGATAGACCGTCGCCATCCAGGTCATCTTTTGGCGCGCACTGTATCGGTACGAGGATGTTTTCCCCCGCGATTACACCGCTGGGAGCAGACACACTACAAACCAGTTTTTCAGGAGCAGTACTTATGTCGACACGATAGTCGTAAGAAGTCGGTACAGATCTGCTAAAGCTGTAGATACCATCGATATCCAGGGTTAAATTGTCAGTGATGGTTGCGCCTGGGTCGGTTTCCTCGCCACTCGGGTGCGCTGAGAGTGCAATTCCAAGTTGTCCGTCAAGTCCCATGATGTCTACGCTGATGCTATATTCACCCTCGTTCAGACATACAACTTGAATGTTGTCTATGTGCGCTTTGGAAATTTTCCCCTTCGCATTGTTGACCGTGCAACTTTGTCCTTGCGGAGGTGTGAGAACAGCTACGGAATAATCGGCGTTGTCCGACAGATTGAGACTAAATTCAAACAATCCATTTTGGGTCAAGGTAATTTGGTTATTGTCATTCAAGGACAATGTCATCGACTGATCGTCACTCATTCCTACAAGGGTACCGCTCACGTGAAACTGTGTCCCAATCTCTGTTGAACTGCACCCAGCAACAGACAATATGATCCAGAGTAGAAGCGGCCGATAACTTGATTTCATGGGGGAAACCTCCTGCATATTCGGGCTAAAATTATTGTGACAATACCAATCTGAGCATATAGTAGCGGTGCAGGGAGGAGCGGTATATTAGCCATATGGCTAATATACGATCGTATAAAAAGATCGTAACTTTATAAGACTATGTCGAAATTCTTTTCTTCTAACAACTTTGAAACCTTACTCATCCTCATTGTTGATGACCATCAATTATTTGCAAACGGGCTGAAATTTACAATCGAACATCAGTCTCCTAACCATCGTATTACGCATTGTCAGGATGGCGAAAGTGCATTGGCATGGATAACAGCGAATACGGACTGTGATATTGTCCTTCTGGATCTTGAGATGCCGGGTACAATGACAGGGGAGTCTTTTCTGCGCGAGTTACGCCGCCAGGAAGTCTGGACACCGGTCATCATTGTATCCGCAGTCGAACACCCAAGACGGATACAGCGCGCATTAAATTTGGGGGCTTCCGGGTTTATTTCAAAATCTGCTTCGAGTGAGCAATTTATTCAAGCCATGCAGGCAGCACTCAACGGTGAGGAGTATTTGCAGCCATCGGTGCGTGTACAGTTAGAAGAACTTGAGCACCAGGATAAAAAAACGACATTTGAGCAAGATAGAATACGTTATGACTTAACGCCAAAACAGATTGAGGTCTTACAACTTGCTTCAAACGGACTTTCCAATAAAGAAATTGCCACGCGCATGAAACTTACCGTTCACACGGTCAAGGCACATCTTTCGGCAGCCTACAAGGCAATGGATGCGAGCAATAGGACCGATTGCGTCAAAGCGGCGGAACGTCTCGGTCTCATCCGACGTGAGACCTAGATCTGTTTGTTACGAAACAGATGCTGAATAACCACGCGTAATTTTCCAGGATTAACGGGTTTGCTTAGAAGTGGTATGCGTCGTTCGCTCCCCATTTGCGCCGATGCTGCGAGGGGATCGGCGGTGATTAGAACCGCCGGAATATGTTGTTGGTATAGCTTTTCCAGTCTTTCGATTGCCTGCAGGCCGTTTATGTTGTTTGCGAGATAGTAATCAGCCAGAATAATTTCGGGTACGCGGTTGTTAGCCGCGTAAGCACTTTCTGCCTCTTCCACAGTAGTGACGGCAATTGGCTCGCATCCCCACTTATGCAAGATATCTATCATTGCTTCAATTACATCGTTATCGTCATCAATTACCAATACGGTGCGTGACTCAAAGATGCCATGGCGCGCTGTGTGGGGGATTGTGGCTTTGTCTTGCGCCGTTGCCTTTTGCAGGTATATCGAAAAATCGCTGCCTCTACCAGGTTGTGATTCTATCTCTAATCTTAGCGCCAAGAGGTTTGCGAGACGTTTTACAATGGACAGTCCCAATCCAAGTCCTTCAGGCGTGGTCTGCTGTTCCTGGGGATTGCGGTGGTACTCCTTGAAAATCTTTATCATATCGCCGTTTTCTATGCCAGGTCCGCTGTCAATAACGTGAACAACAACCTGCTCTCCTCGACGGCGGCATCCGACGAGTATGCCGCCTTGTTTTGTATAACGGACGGCGTTACTTATCAGATTGCGTAAAATCCGTTGAAGTAACAAGTAGTCCGTATCTACATAAAATCGGGTTTTTACAAAACGTAGAAACAGGTCTTTTTCGCTTACCTGAACGCGAAACTCGTCGTATAGTTCGTCAAACAAGTCCTGCAAGGCAAATACTCTCGTCGTTGGCTCTATTGTCCCCGCGTCCAGTCGAGACAAATCCAGCAGGCTACTAACGAGTTGGTTCACATTATTTATAGCGCGTTTGAGCTTGGATATCAGTTCTTTCAACATGTCTGGCGACTGTTTGGGGTCGGCACTTTCGAGTAGCAAGGCCATGGCATGTAGTGGTTGTCGCAGGTCGTGACTGGCAGTAGCAATAAAGCGTGATTTTTCCTCGCTTAATCGTTCAGTCTGGGTATATTCTTTCTCGAGGGCTTGAAGTAGCAATTCATTTTCGCGGCGATATCTGATGATCTGTCCAAACATTCTGTCCATGTTGGCAGCAAAAAACAGCACTGCGCCAAGCACCGAGGCAAATAGCGCGAATATTAACAAGAGCCCCAACTCTTCGGATATATAGATAGATATCACCAGAACAACAATTTGAGGTATGCACCAGGCATACATCAACTCACGTAACACGCCTACTGCAACCACGGAACCAAATATAGGTCCTAGCGTGATTAACATCACGAGATAATCATTTGCAGCGTCACGTGCGATGAGCGCAGAGCTGCTCCAACCTATACCAAGCAGGAGGTTGTGCAGGATATAGCGTCTGCGGAGCTGGACTTCGCTGGCGCTTGTGTGCCGACGAGCGTTTAAGACTACAAACCAGCTAAAGAATATATAGAAAATGAAACACGCTGACCAAACAAGAAACTCTAAACGATTAACATCTTCAAAGTATCCCAGGGTAAATATTATCCAAAGAAACAACAGGGCAAAGTGCCCCTGTCGCATATTGCGGAAGGCAAGATCCAATCGGTCTTTAAGATATACGTCTTTGATCGTCTGTTCGTTCATCGCTTGTGCTTGATGCGGGGCGGGTCGCAAAATACAGAGTGCACATAAAATACCGGATTTTCTTCGTGAATATAAGCTCAAACCTATCTTTATCGGTAATAAAGATTATTTTTTAATAGTGTCCATTAGCCACCGGTTTGTGGCGTCTGTTTAACATTCATTTCGTGGTCGATAAAACGAGTGTCTAAATAGAAAAACGCTGAATTCTCAGGGAATGCGGGAATTCATAGGGAGCGCACATACTCCGCCTCTTGCTCCTCAACGACTTATTAACACCCGATATCAACATAGTATGAACACGTGACATCTACCAAAAACCCGGTATCCTATCGTCCCCAGAGCGTTTGGAATCTATTTGTACGGGAGCAAACCCATGTCTAATTCACTGTTTGATCAACTCCAAAAGAGCGGCCTGGTCGATAAAAAGAAGGCGCAAAAAGCCAAACAAAATCAATATAAAAGCAAGAAGCAAAAAACGAAAAAGGGTGCTGCCCCGGAACTCGACGAAGCCAAGCTGCTGGCGCAAAAGGCCCATGCCGAAAAAGTCGAACGTGATCGTCTGCTCAATCAACAGCGCAAGGAAGAGGCCGAGCGTAAGGCCATCGTCGCCCAGATCAGGCAGCTGATCGAAACCAATTGCGTCAAAGACCGGGATGGCGACATCGTCTATAACTTCAGCGATGCCAATCTGGTCAAGCGCCTGTATGTGTCTGAGCAAGTACACAAGAATCTGTCATCCGGTCGTCTGGCCATCGTGCGCCTGGACGAAAAATATGAGCTCGTACCAACACCGGTTGCGGACAAGATCAAACAGCGCGACGAGAGCTATGTTGTTACCACTGAAAAGACCGCGACGATGGACGAAGACGATGCTTACGCGGACTATAAGATTCCAGATGATCTGATGTGGTAAAACAGCGGATAGGTTCTCGCTTCTTGTCCTGTATATAAACACGTCCAGCCCCAGCAAATTCAAACTTTGTTGCGTGAGTCCCAGGCCGCGATGTGGCATAATGCGCGCCCTTTTGACTCAACACCCCGGAAATACCCGTGATCACCACAGCCAACATCACCATGCAGTTTGGGGCTAAGCCCTTGTTTGAAAACATTTCTGTCAAGTTCGGTAACGGTAATCGTTACGGACTGATCGGCGCCAACGGTTGTGGTAAGTCCACGTTTATGAAGATTCTGGGGGGTGACCTCGACCCGAGCGCGGGCAATGTGTCGGTAGACATGAATGAGCGCGTGGGTAAATTACGTCAGGATCAGTTCGCCTTTGAGAACTATTCCGTCGTCGATACGGTAATCATGGGTCACGCCCAATTGTGGGAAATCAAGAAAGAACGCGACCGCATCTATTCCTTACCAGAGATGAGCGAAGAGGACGGGATGAAGGTGGCCGACCTGGAGGTCGCGTTTGCGGAGATGGATGGTTACACCGCTGAGGCGCGTGCGGGTGAACTCCTACTCGGTTTGGAAATTCCATTGGAGCAACACTACGGTTTGATGAGCGCGGTCGCCCCTGGTTGGAAGTTACGCGTATTGCTGGCGCAGGCCTTGTTTGCAGACCCAGACATCATGTTGCTCGACGAACCGACCAACAACCTGGACATCAACACCATCCGCTGGTTGGAAAAAGTGCTTAACGAACGCAATAGCACCATGATTATCATCTCCCACGATCGTCACTTCCTAAACAGTGTTTGCACCCACATGGCGGATCTCGATTTCGGTGAACTGCGCGTCTATCCAGGTAACTACGACGATTACATGACTGCCTCGACTCAGGCACGTGAACAACTGTTGTCTGAAAACGCGAAGAAAAAGGCACAGATTGCCGAGTTGCAAAGTTTCGTTAGCCGTTTTTCGGCCAACGCATCCAAGGCCAAGCAGGCGACCTCGCGCGCCAAACAAATCGACAAGATTCAACTCGAAGAGGTCAAGCCTTCGAGTCGCCAAAACCCGTTTATCCGTTTTGATCAGGACAAAAAACTCTATCGTATTGCACTTGAGGTGCAGGACCTGGCCAAGGGATATGGTGACAAGCCTTTATTCCAGGGTTTGAATCTTTTGGCCGAAGTCGGCGAGCGTATTGCCGTGATCGGGCCAAACGGTATCGGTAAAACCACTTTGTTGCGCACACTGGTTAATGACTTCGAGCCGGACAAAGGCACCATAAAATGGTCCGAGAATGCAAAAATCGGCTATTACGCCCAGGATCATTCCGCAGACTTTAGCAAAGACATGACGCTCTTCGACTGGATGAGTCAGTGGAAGAAGCCCAACGATGATGAACAAGCCATCCGCGCCATACTCGGGCGCATGTTGTTCTCGCAGGACGAAATCAAAAAGTCAGTCACTAAGATCTCCGGTGGTGAACAGGGCCGTATGATCTTCGGTAAGCTCATGCTGCAATTGCCCAATATCCTGGTCATGGACGAACCCACCAATCACCTCGATATGGAATCCATCGAGTCGCTAAACCTTGCCCTGGAGAACTATCCCGGCACTTTGATTTTTGTCAGCCATGATAGAGAATTTGTTTCGTCTCTGGCGACACGTATTATTGAATTGTCGCCAACAGGTATTAAAAACTTCAGTGGAAGTTATGAAGAGTATCTGCGGGAGCAGGGAGTCAACTAAGACTGACCTTTTTTTCTATTCGGTCTCGGTTTTTTCTGTGTTCGTGATTTGTGTGGCGCACCTTTAGGTGCTTTTTTAGGCGCGCTTTTAGGTGTCTGTTTGGGCGCGCCCTTAGTCGCCTGACTCCCGTCTTTATTTTTTGGTTTCTTTGGACGTTTCTTTTTCAAGGCCTTTAGTTCACGTACCGGTACTTCGTGTACCGGTTCGAAACCGCCGACATATTCCCGTGGGATTTTCTTGCCGATCAGGCTTTCGATATCGCTAAGCTGATCGATTTCGTCGGCACACACCAGCGAAATCGCTTCACCTTTTTTACCGGCGCGTCCGGTACGTCCAATACGGTGTACGTAGTTTTCTGCGCTATCGGGGAGATCAAAATTCACAACGTGTGGCAAGTCGGTGATGTCGATACCGCGTGCGGCGAGATCTGTTGCGATCAGTACGCTGGCGATACCCTTCTTGAATTCATCCAGCGCGCGCGTGCGTGAACCCTGGCTTTTGTCGCCATGTATTGCTGCGGCCTTGATATCACTACGCTCAAGCTGCGTACAAAGTTGATTTGCACCACGTTTGGTGCGTGTAAACACCAGTACCTGCTGCCATTTGTTTTCCGATATGAGGTGTTTAAGCAATGCGGTCTTTTTCTTCTTGTCCACCGGATGCATTAACTGCTTGACGCTGTGAGTGGTGGAGTTGCGCGGACTGACATCGATTTCAACGGGGTTGCTCAATATGCCTCTGGCAAGTTGTCGAATCTCATCGGAAAACGTTGCTGAGAACATCAGGTTTTGACGTGTCTTGGGCAGCAGCGCGAGTATCTTGCGAATGTCGTTGATAAAGCCCATGTCCAGCATGCGATCGGCTTCATCCAGTATCAGGGTTTCGACCTGATTGAAGCGAACCGCGTTCTGATTGTGCAAATCCATTAAGCGCCCAGGTGTTGCGACGAGAATATCGACACCCGCGCGTAGACGCTTCATCTGCGGATTAATCTTTACGCCACCAAAAACCACTGCATACCGAAGTGCCAGATTCTTTCCATATTGTTGCACGCTTTCCTCGACCTGAGCTGCCAGTTCTCGGGTGGGTACGAGTATCAACACGCGCACGCAATTGCTGTCTACAGCCTTACCCTGTGTTAATCGATGCAGTACGGGTAGCGTGAAACCTGCGGTCTTTCCGCTGCCGGTTTGTGCTGCGGCCATTACATCACGACCCTTGATGATGGCCGGTATCGCCTGCACCTGTATCGGTGTCGGAATGTTGTAGCCCTTATCGTGCAAGGCGTCGATGATTGGCTTGGCGAGTTTGAGTTCGGAGAAAGTTGTCATCAGGGTATCGTTTATCGCGCTGAGTAAGTTCGGATGCGAGGGATTGTAACATGTGACGGCTAGCGTCTTTCATTCATTCCTTGTCCGGGAATTGGCAGATAGACAATGACATGTCTATTTACGCTCAGACAAATCGTTTGCGACTCTTGCCACCCGTCGCACGTGGCTTCGGTTTCCCTTCTTTTTTTGCGCGTGTCGCGGGCTTAGCCGTGGGTCTAGCCGTGGGCTTGGCTGTGGTCTTAGGTTTACCCGTGGGTAAAAGTTCACTGAGTTCCTTAGGTGTGAGATTGCGCCAGTGACCGAGTTTAAGATTGCCCAGTTTGACGTTCATGATGCGTATGCGTTGCAGGCGTTTAACATCATAGCCAAACACTTCGCACATGCGACGTATCTGCCGATTCAAACCCTGGGTGAGTATGATGCGGAAGGTAAATTTATCTATTTTGTTTACCTTACACGGCTTGGTGCGCTCGCCGAGAATCTGCACACCACCAGCCATGCCGCTCAAAAATTTATCGGTGATCGGCTTATCAACGCCGACGATATATTCTTTTTCATGGTTGTTTTCAGAGCGTAAAATCACATTAACGATATCACCGTCACTGGTGAGTAGAATCAAACCATCGGAGTCTTTATCCAAACGACCGATGGGAAAAATGCGTGCCTCATGGCCAACAAAGTCAATGATATTGCCCTTGATGTGTCGCTCGGTGGTACAGGTGATACCAACCGGCTTGTTCAAACAGATGTAGACATGTTTTTGTTCGCGCGGCTTGATCACACGATTATAGACGCGTACCTCGTCACCGTCCTCGACCTGAGTCCCGAGCTCGGCGCGTTTACCGTTCACAAATACACGACCGCTGGAGATCCAGCTGTCGGCCTCGCGGCGTGAGCAGATGCCGGTTTCGCTAATGTATTTGTTCAGTCGCATAGGCGGGAGTATCGCATGGAAGGCCCACTTTCGCCAATTCACAGTGGTGTAAAGCCTTAGAATCCCCGGGTTGAAAGTTGCTCAACCCGGGGGAGAGATTGTCGTAACTGGACTTTATTCAGCCGCCATAGACTCTTCAAATTTGATTCGAGTCAACTCAGCGACGTCTTTGGTTTGCAGGGAGCGCAGATAGGCAACGGTGCCGATTCTTTCTACTTCGTCACTAAAATTCCAGGCATGTCTAAACAGGGTTTCATCATCCGCAATACGAGCACCGGCAACACCTTCTCCAACACTTCCTGTGGTTATCCACTTTAACGCGTCTTCGTCAGAAAGTCCGGTAATACGTCCGATTTGATGAGACGGTGCGGTACCGGCTGCATTGGATTGATAGACATGACAACTCACGCAGGCGCGGTCTTTACCCTGGCCTGCACCGATGCCGTTCAAGTATCGGCTTTCACCTTTTTGGTATTGTTGCTCTGTGTATTCGCTAACGACAACCGTTCTTAACTCGGATTGATACCAGTCGTTTAAATCGATGCGTCTGGAGTCAGGTGCCCGTGCGGCTTCGATATAGGCCACGCCTTTACCATAGGGCGTGATTTTTTGCGCGCTGGCATTCTGTAGTCGACTTTGCATACGTTGAAGTCGATTGCCCGGTAGTTTATTTTCACACACGGTGGCTATTCGAGAAGCGTCTTACTGTCCAGCCCTTCGGTCTTGTCCAGCAAGGTATCTGTCAGGCGGTGCCACTCGATCAATAATTTATTGAGTTTTACACTGTGGTCGGTACGGCTGAAACGGTTTTCGTCTACGTCATTCACCGCGTCGATATAGTCGTTGAGACTGACCTTGCCGAAAGAATAGTTTTCAGTTTCGTCTTTGAGTATGGACTCGGCCAGTTTGATTTTTTGTTCGGCGATAGTCATCAATTCCTGTTCCCGCTGAATCTGTAGATGAATATTCTTCAGGTTGGTGTGCAGTTCCTCATATTTGTTTTGTTTGGAAAGCACTGTCTTTTTCTTTTCTGCACGCGCAATAGAAAGCTTGGCCTTATCGACGCTGTTTTTGACTGGCCAGTCTAGCGATATTCCGGCAAAGAAACTGTTCTGTTGTGGCTTAATTCCCCAATATTCTGCATCCATCTGGTAACCCAATAATAGATTGGTAGAGGGTAAAAGGTCATCGGCGGCCTTGTCGACCGCGAGAGAGCTTTTCTTTTCCAGTAGCTCCAGGGCGTGATAGGTACGACTGTCGTTGACGAAGCGTTGATAGGCCTCTTCAAAGACGATAGTCTGGTTATTGATTTCCATTGTTGCTGGAATGAAACGCTGTCCAGGCGGTAAACGCATGGCGCTGAATATCAGATTCGATAGATTGTCGAAGATCTCCTGCAATACCACGATGTTTTCCTGCTTGCGTATCAGGGAAAGTTTCATCTTGTTGACATCGATGGGCAAAGCAATTTTCTGGCGCTTACGTTCGAGGATATTTTCCAGCAGTTTTTCATTGGACTGATAAGACGTACGACTGACCTTGAGATTCTCCCAGGCGGAAAACCAGTTGTACCAGACTGTGGTCAGTGAGGCGAGGTAGTCTTCGTAGGCCTCGACGATTTGGTAGCGAACAATGTCATTGGCAACGCCAATAAGTTGGTCCTGTAATTTGTAGTTGCGGCCATAGGCATTTTCCGCAATTGGCTGGGAGATAAGAAACTGCAGACTGGCGTTGTGATTACCGGAAGTGGTCGCCGGTTTGTTATACGCAGTGGAAAGCTGTGTGCCCGAGTCAGGGAATAATTGCGCCAGCGAAACTGTCGTACGTCCGCCCACGTCGAGCGGATTCAGAAACAGGTGAAACTCCTGTTTGAGTGAAACTAGGAGATCTTTTGTCGGCAGCAGCGCATCGCGACGATATTGCAGCGGCAACTTGTCGATCAGGATTTCTTCAAAGCGGGTATCGTTTTTGGTTGCCTCACTGATAAATGTAGCAAGCGTGAGCACCGGTGTATTTTCTTCAGCCGCCGCAAAAGCAGACATGCCAAACATACAGCAAAGTGAAGTCAGTAATATTGTCGTGTTTCGCTTTTTCATTTTCTTATCGTGTCCCCAGATTGACCGGGCGGGTAAAGCGCAGGATTGCCGCGTACAGGCAGGGCACCAGTATTAATGTAATCACGGTGCCGAACACCAGACCCCATGCCAGCGCCAACATCATTTCAGCGAGCATCGCATCGTAACCGGCGAAACCGTAGGCCGTAGGCAGTACCCCGGCGACCGTGGTCAGCGTCGTCAAAATAACCGCCTTGAGACGGGTTTGCGCGATGCGCGCTACTCGCTCATAAAGCGTGGACGCCGGGTGTTTATCGAACTCCTGTTCGAGCTTGGACAACATGATAATCGCATCGTTGATAACCACGCCTATCATGCCGAGTGAACCGACTGCGGCGAAGAAACCGAACAGTGTCTGTCCATGCGCAATAAAGGCGACTACCACGCCGACCATGCCGAAAGGAATCGCCAGCATAATCAGCAAGGGACGACTGACCGAGTTAAACAGTATCGCCAGTATGGCAAAGATCAGAAAGACCACCATGATAATGGCGTTGCGAAAATCATTGCGCGATTCACGGGTGTCTTTGACTTCGCCATCGAAGGTGAGCGTGGTCGTTGGTTGCGCGCTGATGATTTCCTTAAACACGCCATTCTCCAGATCTTTGGCGATTTCCAGCGGGGTACGCGTAGTGTCGGGTTTTAGATCTGCGAGTACTGTCACCACGCGACGCGAATCCCGGCGTGAAATCGTCGTAGGGGATTTCGTCTGATTAATTTCGACGAGATCACGCAGTGGCGCGAGATAATTGCTACGATTTTCCACCGGGATGTCGAGTATGCTGTCAATATCGCGCTTGTGCTCTTGCATGACCGACAGACGCACATCAATGTGTTCCGTGCCCTTGGGTAATTCATAGAGGATATTGCCTTCCAGCGAGGCGCGAAACGTCGAGGCGATGTCTGATGGGTTAATTCCCAGACGTTTAACCTTGTTGCGTTGGATATCGATTTTGTACTCAGGCAAGGTCAGTGGCTCATCAATCTCGGCATTGGCCAGATCCGGATGGGCTTGCATGGCGGCGAGCATGTGTTTTGCAGCGGTATTACGCAACTCATCGTTGCTTTCAAGAATCAGCACTTCGACGGCACTACCGGAAGACTGCCCATAGCGGCTCTTCTGTACCACGAGTTTTTTCAGGCCAGGGACTTTTTCCGCTTCCGGTTGCCATAACGCAACCAGATCATCGGCAGAACGCGTACGTTCTTCTTTGGGAACGATTTCGACGATCATGCGAAACTTGTTTTCCACCGCCGCGCCGCCGCGTCGACTGCGCGCGATTTCTGTACGTAGTCCGACCACTTCCTTGCCAACGTAGGGAACGATTAACTCTTCAATTTTTTTGCTGATATCTGCGGTCTCATAGCGATCCGCGTTTTTGCCCGCCGTACCCTGCAACACAATTTCACGGGTTTCGGTGTTGGGGAACATCACGAATTTCAGATTTTCTTCTGCCAGTTTCCAGATAAAAAACAATAACACCCCGAACAAGATGATGATGACGTAACGAAAACGCAACATCGGTATCAATAAGGTTCCATAGAGCTGTTCCACGCTATCGAACCAGTGCTTCTTAGGTGTGTGTTGTTCGTGATGACGGCTGCCGGGAAAGCGCAGGTAAAGATGGCCGGGTAGAATCACCAGCGCCTCCAGCAGGCTGGCAAACAGCATCAGAAAAACGATGGGCGGTATAAAACTGACGAAGCTGCCAAAGTGACCCGAAAAATAGAATAGCGGTACAAAGGCGACGCAGGTGGTGACGATGCTGGCGAGTACCGGCATAAACACCTGACCGGTGCCGCGTATCGACGCCTCTCTCGGGCTGAGCCCCATAGCGCGATAACGTGACACATTTTCTGCCACCACGATTGCGTCGTCGACGACTATCCCCATCACAATGATCACTGCCGCAAGCGTGATATTGTTAATGGTGTATCCCATCGCCCAGGCCCAGATCAGGGTAAGACACACGGTAAACGGAATGCCCACTGCCACCCAGATACCGGCGCGTATGTTGAGAAATATAAACAGCGTAAAGAGAATCAGCAGAAACCCGATCGCGCCATTGGTGGCGATGATGGAAAGACGGTTGCGCACATCGTAAGACTCGTCGTCGAGTATCACCAGTTGAACTGAGCTATTACGCAAATTGTTGGCGGTGAATTCAGCAACGACTCTCTGTACCGCATCCAGTGACTCCAGTATGCCGTAGGTGCCGTTCTTGACCACGTTAAACATAATGGCCTCGTGACCATTGACCTTGATCAATTCCTTCTCACGTTTGAAATCCGAACGCACCTGGGCGATGTCTGATAGCGCTATCGCCTTGCCCTGAAAGCCGGCCTGTACATAAAGCTGGTTGAGTTTGTCCACCGTATCCAGTTGGGAATTGATGGTGACATTGGGTTCATCTTTGATATCGATACTACCCGCCGGTTGACGGATGTGATTGCGCGAAATCTCATTACTCACCTGACTCAAAGGGATTTGGTAACGCACCAGTTTCTGCGGGTCTACATTGATTTGCAGTTCCTGTTGCAGATAGCCGGAACGGGAGACGCTATTGATCTCGCGCAGATTGATTAGCTGCAGCTCTAACGCTGTCGCCAGTTTCTGCAGGTTCTCCCGTTGCTCGTTGTTGAGCAGATGCGTGCCGGTATCGATCAGGGCAATGTCGATGATCGCCTTCTTTGAGCTTTTCCAGACGCGAACCTGGGGCTTGTCCCGCACCTCGGGAGGCAATTGCGTATTGAGGGCGGCGTTGCGGATTTCGGTAATGACCTCGTCCTTATTGGAGAGATCACGCTCCAGTTCCACGCTCACCGTGGTCGCGCCGCGACTGACCGAACTGGTGATCTGCGCAACCCCATCGACGCCCTTGAGTTCGTCTTCGAGTTCACGGGTGACAAAGTGTTCGACTTCTTCTGCGGTAGCGCCGGGATAGCTGGCAGAGATACGGACAAAATCCGAGGTGTAGTCCGGTCGTTCTTCTTTCTTGATCTCCTGCCAGGCGAGCAGACCGCCGACTATGGCCGCGATAAATGCCATATTGGTCAGCAAATGGCGATCAACAAAAAATTCGATAAAGCGTGTCATCATAAACTTCTAAAATCCCGAGCGCGTGGACCCGTCTACACCATGGACAGCGGTAGGGTGAAACGGGTTCATATATTATGCCGTTCGTCGCTTTACGGCTATGATTTTTGTGCGCGATACGCTTGTGTTTTTTACCAACATCAAATTCGATACGACGGTTTATCTTGTCAGAATAGCACCGAAATTTTGATGAGCGTGCTGTTGTAGGTGCTTAAAAATAGCCGCATTTTCCGCACCTCCTTATGGTCGCTTTCTCCTACGGCTTGTATTACACTCTAAGTGTAGTTCTATCTCTGAGTGGAGGCTTTACTATGAAATGGCACACTCGTTCTGTGTTAGCAATTTCCCTCTTGTTTTTTTCTATCATGGGTTGTGAAAGTGGCGTCGGCGCATGCCAAAGTGAGCCCGTGGAGTATTCGTTTGGCTTGAGAGTGTATTGTTATAGCGGCTGGGATAAAGCGGAATGCGAGGCCAACAATAGTCAACAAGTCAACGGCGCTAAGTGGTATTTTCACAGTGGTCAATCATGTGAAGACCGCGGCCTTTCGGAAGGTTCTAATCCCTGGCCATAATGCTTGTCTGCGAATAGGGTAGGGCTGGTATGTGAAAACGCTTGTTTTTACGCTTGCTGGAGTGCTTGGCGTGGTTGCGATTGTTGTCGCTGTCGGCGCGCTAAACACCGGTAGTGATCACTCGTCAGAAAGTGATGTTACGGCGCACGCGTCTACTATGCCGGCGAAGGCCATACTAAGCGACGCGACGACAGTAAACGAAAACCTGGCCAGCAATGCTATTCCGAACCTGAGACTCAAGGGTTTGTTGCTTGAGTCCCAACGACGCCTCGCCTATGTTTCCATCGACGGTTTAAATGAACGGGTCTATACCGAGGCCCAGGAAATATTGCCTGGCGTGCGTCTCGCAAAAATTAGATCAAAAAGTATCCTGGTTACGGCAATGGGAAGGGAATTCGAATACCATCTCTCTGCCGATGCGAGCGATGCACAAGAACAAGTGCTGGATCAAAATCTGGCGTTCATCACCAGAAAACTCGCCAAATATCCTGATCGCCAATCGCCGGAGTACATCAACAAACTCCTCGACTATATCGCCGGACGACAGTTGGCGGCAGTCGAGTTTCCCTTGGGCGTCAGCTCCTATGGCATAGACACCATAGACGAGAGCCATTATGTGATGAGTCTGGCAGCAATTCAGGACCAGGTGTCCTCGGAAAAACCATTTCGACATATTGCTTACGATTTCAAACAAAATGTCATGACCATAAACAGCGTCGTGCCCGGCAGTCTGTATGATAAGTGTGGACTTCAGCCTGGCGATCGCATCCTCTCTATACAGGACAAAAAAGTGACAGGTCTATGGGATATCGCCTATGCCTATCAGGCACTGACGCAAGATGAGGGGCTCAAGATACACATTGATCGCAACGGCGTAAAACAGGAACTTAAATTTCAGATCTATTAACAGAATTTGAAGCGTTATGGTTTGTTACGAGGTTTGCACAGTCTTTTTCGGGGTATGAGTGTTGCGCACAAATCGAAAGCAAACTAACCACAGCTATTATGCTAGTGCCGTTATAATGTATTTGTCTGGTGAGGGAACACCTGTAACAACGGCAGGCTAAAACAGGTGTCACGCAATGCGTCGCTCCCCAGATTATTCGCCGCTAATAATTTTCACCCCAGGATATGACTTGTTCAAGGTGGTTTATTTCCGTTTGTTTATCTTCGACAACGTGTTTGACCACGTCACCGATAGATATCATGCCGATGACCTTGTCATTCTCGATAACAGGTAAGTGACGAACTCTGTGTTTGTTTATCAATGCGAGACAGGTGTCGACACTCTGATCCGGTGTCACATAGCGCACATCACGGGTCATTATGTCTTTAATCAGTGTGGTTTCAGGGTCGAGACGTTTTACGATAATTTTTCGCGTAAAATCCCGTTCCGAGATAATGCCTGCAAGCTTGTTGTCTTCGATCACGACCAAAGCGCCGACATTCTTACCTATTAACAACTCGACCGCGTCCATAACGGTTTGATCGGGTTGTAAATGCCACAAACTGCGCTTTTCTTTTAGTATGTCTTTTACCGTGCTCATAGTCCCCTCCGCTGATTGGAATACTTGTTGCGCCTATGGCAGGATACCGGCCACGCACAGACAGGCTTTCAGACTAAATTACACAGGTTGTGCGTGTGAGGCAATACTGGGAGGCAACGAATTTACTCGGAGGGGATATCAAATGGCTCAGGCTTATGAACCCCAAACCCTTGTAAATAGTGAATTCCTAGCGCTTTGACATGTTCGGCAATAGCATCGTTCTCGACCCACTCGGCAATGGTTAACAGGCCCGTGACATTGCCGATCTTGGCAATAGACTCGACCATGGCATTATCGAACTTATCTGTAAGTATGTCGCGAACAAAACTGCCATCGATTTTGAGATAGTCCACCGGCAGGGTTTTCAAATATTCAAACGAACTGGAGCCGGAACCGAAATCGTCGAGGGCGAATTGGCAACCCAGAGTTTTGAGTGAATCGATAAATTCAATTGTTTTGCTTAGATTCTGTACTACCGCAGTTTCGGTAATTTCGAAACAAATATGCTGCGGGTTAATGTCCGGATAGGTTTCAAACTGAGACTTCACAAACTCAAGAAAACCTCTATCGTTAAAGGACTGACCCGATAAATTAATCGCAATAACGTGGTCCTGATCGGCCTCTAAATTGCCGGCAACGATGGCCTGGAAAACTGACGTGACCACCCAACGATCCAGATTCCCGATCACATTGAATCGCTCAGCAACGCTAATCACGAAGCCGGTTGGTACGGGTAAGCCGGATTCATCCACCATGCGTAGCAATATTTCTTTGTAGTACTTCGGTTTTATGCCGTCACATTCAGAAATCGCATCCTGTACAACCAGGCTAATCCGTTTTTGTTCCAGGGCACGGTTGATTTTTGAGGGCCATTCCATTTCAGCGCGACGTTTGGAAAGCTCCAGGTCAGTCAAACTGAGGGCGTAAATTTGATTTCTGCCTTCATCTTTTGCTGCATAACAGGCTAAATCCGCCGCGCTCAACAGAGATGCGGAATCCTGCGACGTCTGAGTGACACAAACCAGTCCAATACTGGCACCGATTTCAAAAATTTTATTCTGCCAGGTAAAGCGATAATCTCGCAGCGCATCGAGAATTTTCTCTGCGATCTCGTGCGCCTTGTCTTCAGGGCAATTGTCTAACAGCACACCGAACTCATCGCCCCCAAACCTGGCCAAAGTATCATGATCGCGTACCAAAGGTTTTATCAACGCGGCGACTTCTTTTAACAACTGATCACCGGCCATATGACCGCAGGTGTCATTGACTATCTTGAACTGATCCAAATCGATCAATAACAAACCATGATGGCTTTGATCGACCTTCGCACGTTTAATCGCTTCATTGAGACGATATTCAAACGCCGGCCGATTCACCAGACCGGTTAACACGTCGTGAAAGGCTTGCCAGGAAAGTTGCTTGGCCATACTGCGCGCTTTTGTCACATCGATGAGTACGAAAAAGGCGATAACAAATGACCCCAACAGGATGACACCGATAATCATTGCAGACGTGATATAGCGTTGATCCTGTGCCAGGGCTTCAACCTTGTTCAGCGGTACGTCAACCTCGATTGCGCCCAATAATTGGTGTAAACGCCATTGCTTTCCGGTAGCAACACCGTTCTCCTTACGTCGCGCGATCATATCTTCACGCATTTCTATTGCGTTGTGGCAACCGACGCAAGACGAACTGGAGGCGGGGTCTGCTCGCAAATAACGTAGAGTAGTAACACCGTTCAACTCCTCAACGCGCCATACCGGTTTCCAGGTGATTGGTCCAGCGGGATTGGCCTGATCTTGCGCTTCCAATTGGGGCCATGCCCAACGCAGGAAGTCATTGTCCAGGCCCTGAGTCTCTTCCAGATTCCATTTACTTACCGGCCGATAGCGGTATAGCCCCTCGATATTTTGGCTGCTGGCCAGACCGACTTCTTTCAGGAATTGCGCGGGTAGGGGAACAAACCCTTTGTGATCTTTATAGTCTTGATGGGCGCCAAAGCCGTCTTGTTTTAGTTTATTAATGACTTTCGCGTTATATACCGAACGTGCTGTCGTTGCCAATTGCGCGACAACTTCTACCAGTTCTACAGCCTGGTATTCGATCACCAGTTGCTGGCTGCGACTGACCACTTCCCAGGTCACCAAGCCAATGGTTACCAACAAAATCAATGTCAACAAGGCTACTCGCGGCCGAATACCGAAGTACTTGCTGCTATATTCTTTGTCTACAAATGGAGCATTTTTGATATCCGCCGGAATACTATTCAGCGAATAACCACGCTCGTTTATGTGGGTTAACTTCTGCATACGGGATTAGGCCTAAAGGTGCCGGTTCTTATATAACAAGATTGCGCTGTAGATTATTCGACAAATACACAAAAAACCTTAGTATATCGACCTCTTCTAAAAGCCAATATTTTCTTCAGTATTTCTAAAATGCATCCAAAAATCCACACGCCTTTATGGAATCCCGATTCTATCTCTCTGAATTTCTTCCCAAATAGACTATGCCAGAACGGCTGTACTGGTATTTCCAGCAGGTGTTCAAATGGCGTCCTGTGGACGCGACGGTCAAGCGCGTTTTCTTTCCAGTTGACGCGCGTAAACGGAACCCGCTTCCGGCATGGGTGGTTTAAAGCAAGCAGCAAGAGAGGAAAAAATATAATTTCCCTGATATATATACCAAAAAATTTTGTTTTATCGGTATCCCGCTGGCAGGTCTGCTGGGTTACATAGGCGAGGGGGGAATTCATTGAACACCAGAATACAAGAAATTTATGAACGCTACGGCGCCATGGTGTACCGATGTTGTTTGGACATACTCAAAAATGAGGTGATGGCCAAGGATGCCATGCAGGATGTATTCGTGCGGGTATTAAAGAATAGAGACAGATTGGACTTAGCGGCGCCATCATCGCTGTTATACCGGATTGCGACAAATATCAGTCTGAACAAATTACGCGATGGCAAACATCTGGAGTATGGGTTCGACTACGAAGCTGACAACCTGGTAGAGCAAATCGCCCTGGCGGATGATCCCGCCAATGAGGTCAATAACTCCAGCGTTATCCGTTTCTTGTTTCGCGATAAACAGGAGTCGACGCGGGTAATGGCCATCATGTATTGGGTTGAGGGATTTAGTCTTGAGGAAATTTCTGCCGAGGTTAGGCTTTCTGTTCCTGCGGTCAAGAAACGTCTGCATACATTGCGACAACAGTTAAAACATTTCAAAGGTAGTGACGATGTCTGAAACCGATAAAATGATTCCGAAACTGCTACTGCAGCAGTTTTTATTAGGAGAACTTCCTGCGGAAAAAAAACATTATGTTGAGACGCTTATTTCAGAAAATGCGGAAGTGCGCAGCCAGCTCGAGTCTTTAAAAAAGGAACAGCTTGAATTCGCTACACGGTTTCCATACGAACAGTTTTCCAATGTATTGGAACATGAATCAAAAATACAGCAACGGCAGAAGTTGGCTTCCCTGGCAAGCTTCGCAACGATTTGTATTGTTGTTGTCAGCCTACTGATCGCGTTTCCAAAGGAAAACCGGGTAGAAGTCGGAGATTTTGGTGATCTGGATGACATAATTCGCCTAAAGGGAGTTAGCCAGCAACTACACGTCTATCGGAAACGCGGAACTGAAATAGAAGAACTCCTTCCAAACGACAGCGCATTCCAAAGAGATTTGATTCAACTCTCATACGTGGCAGCCGGAGATCGATATGGCGCGATATTTTCGGTAGATGGTAATGGCGGCATGACGTTGCACTTCCCGGAACACATTGGAGACACAGGTGAGCTCAAGCCACAGGGAGAAGTCCATCTGGATCATGCCTATCGCCTGGACGACGCACCGGAATTCGAACGCTTTTATTTTGTCAGTTCTCGATCGCCAGTGGCGTGGGAGAGGATATGGCAACAAGGCCAACATCAGGCACAAAGTGGAAACGCTGAGCAGCTTAGCCTTGAACTCGACGATGACATTCATCTTCAGACAATAACGATACGCAAGAAAGTGCAACCATGAAAATAAAATTCATCCTTGGAATAGTGCTGGGTATGTTTTCGACCGCCACGCTGGCGACAAACGAGGTGGCGGAACTGCAACGTTTCGGACTATTTGTTGGCGCCAATGACGGTGGTGAGAAACGTGTTAAGTTGAAATATGCCGTCGATGATGCACGCTCAGTGAGTAATGTGTTTAAGGAACTGGGCGCGCTGGGGGAGGCCAATCGTATTCTTCTACCAAATCCTGATGTGCAATCGCTTGATCATGCGTTTAATGTCCTTTCCAGTCGCCTGAGTGAATCTCAGGCCAGGCGAAAAGAGGTCATCTTCTATTACTCCGGCCATTCCGACGACCAGGGACTGCTGATAAAAGACGGACAATATACGTTTAAAGCACTCAGAGAAAAAATCGCGGCCATATCATCCGACGTGAAAATCGCGATACTCGATTCCTGTGAAGCCGATGCCTTTATGCGAACCAAAGGCGGCGATCGTGCAGCACCCTTTATGTTTGACACCTCGAATAATGTCAAAGGCCAGGTATTTCTCGCCTCCAGCTCAGAAAATGAAGCTGCCCAGGAATCTGAGAAAATACAGGGATCGTTCTTCACACACTATCTCGTTTCTGCCATGCGTGGTGCAGGAGATGTCAGTGAAGATAAAAAAGTCACGCTAAATGAAGCATACCAATTTGCCTATCAGGAAACACTGGCACGGACGGAGTCGTCAAGAGCCGGTGCCCAACATGCTGCCTATGACATGCAGTTGGCTGGCGCGGGGGATCTTGTGTTAACCGATCTTAGAGAGTCAATGTCGGTATTGAATTTAGGGGATGATGTACGCGGCCGGGTCTTTATAAGAGACGCCGAGGACAGGTTGGTGGTTGAATTGAGCAAACAAGCAGGAAAGGCATTGAGTATCGGTCTCGAGCCGGCGGTTTATCGAATACTGGTGGCGGATCAAGAGGAATTGTTCGGCACAAAAGTCTCGCTTGGCTTGCGGCAGACGCGACATCTGGCGAAAGAAGACATGCAGGAATTCGAACGCGCTAACGTTGTCGCCAAAGGTGGAATCTTGTCGAAAGACGAATACCCAGGCAAGGTCTACGTTGCCTTTGGCTCACATAGCCGTCCTATGTCTATGTGGTCGGAGGTCGACCGGCAGAATTACCACTATAAACTGCTATATCTTGGATTCAACGCCGCAGTGCACTGGCAATATCATCCCGATGCGCGTCTTGTACTCGATTTATATGGCCTGGCGAGCAAAGGTATGTTTCTTGGTGCATCGCTGGATTTTCAATACGACTTTGTCAGCTTTTACCAGAACAAATTTCGAATTTATTTTGGCGTTGGTACCTACTATGACGTGCTTTATAAATTCTGGGATGACGAATGGGAAGTGCCGAGTGCACAGGCCTCATACCAAAAATACAACTCGAATTTCAATTTGAAGATACCCCTGGGTATTCGTTTTCAAGATAAGCGATTTGGCTTTGAACTGACAACGCATTTCAAGCCGGATTATACGAGCGACAATCTCGACTCGAATGCGGAAGGAATGCCGGTAGTCGCGCGACTTCTCTATCAATTCCAATAGTAGAGGATAGAACTGATATGTTTCGTCGAATAGTGTACTTCGCAGTTGCAAGCACCTTGATAATGGCCTGTGGAAACTTGCAACAAACCATCGACTTTACAACTCATGGGACTCTTTATTTTATAGATACTTCCGCTAAAAACAATACGGTTTTGGAAGCGACATACTACGATGCGTCCAGGGCCTCTGGAAAAGACAATACATTTTTAACAGAAGACGATAGAACGATGAACTATCGTATTAAAAGTAGTAATTTCTCGAATATTACCACCAGTTATGGTGACCACGTTTCGGCGAGTGGTGACATAATGTTTAATTACATTGGGCCGGACAAACGCTGGTTTACCGAAGATGATTACATTGAATATCCCGGTTCGTTACTGGGTCAAGCGCAGGTATTACTGTTGATTACGACAGTGATAAATGATGTGGAATACCGAGTCACACATTTTGTAGCGATAGAAGACTTTGCGCACAGCTATTATGGTGGGAAAACACTCGTTCTCGGAACAGAGTCAATACGGGAAATTGCAGTATCGCGAACGAGTGAGAGCAATCCCAACTTGAAACAATATGAAGCATATAACTCCAGCGGTGCCGACAAAACCTGGTTTACTGCTGATGATAGCCTGGTCAAAGACAAGATGGTTTTTTCCAATGCCACACATTGGAGTGAAGAACGCGATGGATATGCGTATGAGATTATCGAATATGGCGATGCTGGGGACGACGACATCAATTTTACGACTGACGATATCATTCGATATCGAATGTCCGCCATACTTGCCGATACGGAGACCGGTGGTTTTTCAATCGGAAGAAAGTTTTACGAGAATGACTCGGTGAATAATAGCGAGGCCATCTTTGATGAAGAAGGAGAGTTGATAAGGTTTCAAATTACGCGAGACATCGACGACAAACGCTTTGTAGAATCCCTGGAAACGCAGAGCAAACAGACGCATGAAGATATGAGTTATACCGTCACCAGTGTCACGTACTATTTTCCTGACTATACAGAGCTGGATACTGTGGCCGTAACGGACGAATTATCAATCAATGGATATGAAGAGACGACTTATCAGTCGATGTCTCATGGTGAGGAACAGACGACCAAAACAGTACGTTCACCGGGAAGAGACGGTATCTGGTTTACTGAAGATGACGAAAAACAAGACGCGCATTATAGAATTATTACTCGAGGAGATGGCGGTGAGAAAACCATTGAAGAAAAGAAAGCTGATCTATTCAACTATTTGGTCAATAGTCGCAGCACTTATTATCCAACCCGCTCACTCGGCGAGCATTGGCATTGAGACAGGTGTAGCAGGTGTCGAAAATTTTGATTTTCCTGAGCAGGCATTTGGTGTAAACGCGGCGCTCAATGTTAGCAAAAACTGGAGTGTCGAAGGGGCAGCGTACGTTTGGACAGGCCAGGATGGTAATAAGGAGACTTTGGGCTTTCCATATTACCTAGAGCAAACATCATGGGAGGTCTATGGGAACACGGCGCTTAGAGGGACACTGTGGTATAACGTACACCGTTCCGACCATGCCCACACGTATTTAGGGATGTCAGCAGGTCTGCTTGAAAAACTGGTGTCTGCCGGAGATTTTATTGAGGACTATAGATTTGAGTTTTCGCCCGGGCTGGAAATGAAAATGGTCAAGCCTATGTATAGCAACAGCCTATTTACCACCAGGCTCGCGGTGTCTCCCAATTGGATGATATTTAGCTTCGGCTACGGCTGGGAATTTGGACAAAGGTAAGCCTGGCCTCAATGCTATAAGCGAAAAATTCGGCGTCAACACTTTTGGGTCGGTGGTGGTAAAGACAGTTCCAAGTTGCCGCCCGAGAACGGGCAAAACAAAACGCGGCTATTAGCCGCGTTTTGTTACAAGGGTAAACACGAATCACTGTATGCGAATCGGAATATAGGCGCGGTTGTTGTCGCCATCGACTTCCGCAATATCATTATCTTCGTCAATGATTATGCCTAACCAGTAGTTCTGCCCAGCGTTCAGATCATTCGGAATATTGACCGGTATGGTGAGGGTCGCAACATCGGCGGGGTGTATCGATCCGAATGTTCCGCCACCAATACGTCTATCCGAATAGCTGATAAAGTCGTTGCTGGAGACGTAAATACCGAAGGTCACATTGTTTTGTGTTGACTTACCGTTGTTTTCAATCGTGAACTCGGGGCGTACGGTTGTGCCGCGTGTGACGCGATAACCTGGCTCGCCGTTGATCGTGATACCGGTAAGCGTCGCGGTATTTGCGTTGTTGCGTACTCGTACTCGGCCGTGGGTGGAGTATTCACCATCGGCACCAGTACGACGCCAGTGCGCTACGGACACATCGTTAAAACTTGATCCCTGTGTACCGTAAAGTACGCGCGCGCCATGAGATGCATCTTCACCCAAATAGGTTCTAGCAGTACCGCCATTGGTGTGATGATGACGCCAGTTGTCACCCATGACGTTGTACTCCCAGTTGACATGCATCAAACCAATAAAGTGTCCTGCCTCGTGAGTGATGACCGCATCAATCGGGCGTGCATTACCGGTGTAGGTAAAATTGCTGGACTTGGCAGTTGATGACGTCCAGTTACGGCCAGTACTGTCGAGCTCAATATCGACTTCGTCGATTCCATAGTGCCAGCCTAAGAACCAGTAGCAATGATTGTCCATTCTGGCGCGTGCAGGCGGCGAGATGCTGGTGGCATACACTTCGTTTTGTCCATTCTTGAAACCTACGGTTCCGGTTTCCGTTGACTTGCTAATCGAAAATGGCGATGGATTGCGATTTACCGCATCAAGTCCTCTGAAGGCGGCGGTTAAGTTCGCGCCCGAAAAACTAATGGTATTGACTCGAGCGGTCTTCGAGGTACCGCTCCAGCGAAGCTTCTTATTACTGTCGCCGTTACACTCCAACCACGAAGCCGAGAATGCCGTGGCGGGAACCATTAACGCGAGCAGTGCGCTAAATATTAAAGGTCGTTTCATGATGTCTTTCCTTATTAAATGTCTGTATGCGTTTCGATGGGCGAGTAGGCCTAGTTAAATGTTTGCAATTGATCTCGCAGTTCCTCGTCATTCAAGATGTTTTTTACTTCTTCCTCGGAACTGCCGATTGCCGTTACGCGTGGATCCGCTATCTTGAAACGCACCTTTGGATCAGCAGAGTAAACAAGCGCTGTTGGCGCAGGTAAAACACTATTCTGTTCCTGTATCAGGGCGAGGAAGTTGTCGATGAAAAGTGGATCGCCATATTTCATCATGGGCGATGCTTTGTCATAACCGGTGTAGTCATCATTGACATGCGCGCCTTCCACCATCAGCTTGACCTGGTAACTTGCAGGGGCCTCTTTCTCATATTGCTCACGTAACGCCATCATCTGCTCTTCCGTGGAAATGTTTTTTTCTTTCAGCAGTCGTTGTACATCCGGGTTCTGTAACAAGGCGTCGAATGACTGGCCAGGAATGTCCATTACGTTAAGATCGAAGCGTGGCTTGCCGCCGAATTCCAGTGTCTTGTCGGCTGAAACCAGGGGCACTCCCCAACCGTTATAGACAAAACCATCGGCGACGCGAAAACGACCATCAACACAATTCACCAGCGGACAACCATCAACATTTTTAGCAGAAACAAACAACACGTCTGACTGACCATAGGCAAACATAGGCGCGTCACTGACGATGGAAACACCTCCTCGACCATCTGTACCGCCAGGAATTCGCAAGGTCAGCGTGCGGCTATCGATACGTCCTCTCAATACACCGCTTAGTTTGTATGTAACAAAGGTATGAGGCTGACCCTGCGGTGAGTTTTCAGTTGGTTCAGAGTTGCGGTATGCAATGTCTACCACCGAGCCATAGACAATGGCATCAGAGTTGGCCACCAGTGATTGCAGGCTATCAACCTCGCTATCGGCAGCGCTGTGCGCAAACGCGGATGCGCTGGACAAAGCCATCATTCCAAACATCAGGCTTCGGGAATTGAAAAAATTTCGCATAGTGTAAGTCCCTTTATAGAGTCATATTGAAAAATCCCGGTATCTGGCATGTGTTGTCGACCAGATGCACTGACGAAAAGATATCGTTAATAGAAAAGTTAAGAGGTGTATTGTTGACGTTTTATTAGTGCGTTTGTGCACTGATTTGTTAGCAGAGCGCTGCGTGTGTCATGGCTATAGATAATAACTCGGTGGAAATTATGGTAGCGTTTGGGATTGATACAAAACCTGTATCGGGCATACATTCTGGTTCTTGGAAAAGAGTAGGGAATGACTCTGACGTTATGGGCTATGTGGCATTGAATTTTGATGACAAAGCTATACTTTCCTCTCACTCGAACAAGAGTCGTAGCGGGAGCAACGTAGTCGGCCGCAACACTTGAGGCCTAAAAATTATCCCTGAAACGCGTCATACAATAAGTGGATTCAGATACCAGCAATTTTCCGTTATCGCAATTTATTAATGGCCATCAAAATAACGACAATGACTAACACCCAGAAAAGAATGCCCAGGCTCCAATGCCCAAAACCGAAACCCCAGTGCCAGCCGCCGTCCGTATCATGCATCATAGTGTTACGCCTTTACTGCAATAAAGTGTTAAAGACGCTACTATACTACGTATCAACACGCGTAGTAACAATGACGACAAAACTGCGTCCGGTAAATTCAGCAAACACCATTAGAAACCCATACCGTGAGTACCAGACACTACACCATTGTTTCGATCATTCTCCTCGGGCTCGTACTGTATTACTACCTTGAGCGTCATAGCTATTGGGATTTTCTCAGCAGTGTTGAAGGTCTGAGCGACTATGTGCGCTCGCTCGATACGGCAGGGCCTTTTGTCATTATTGGGTTAATGGCATTGGCCATAGTGATGAGCCCCTTGCCCAGCGCGCCTATTGCCCTTGCATCGGGTGCGATATATGGACATACCTGGGGCAGTATTTATATTTTGATTGGCTCAGAACTCGGCGCCATCGTCGCATTTTCTATTGCGCGATTACTGGGATACAACGTATTGCAACGTTGGTTTGGCGGCAAGTTAAAAGAAACCTGGGTAGGATCGCAAAACATGCTCATGGGAACGGTATTTATCTCAAGACTACTGCCGTTTCTATCTTTCGACATCATCAGCTATATGGCAGGCCTGACGCATCTCCACTTCTGGCGCTTCGCCCTCGCAACGCTAGCCGGGATCGCACCCGCCAGTTTTCTATTGGGACACTTCGGTTCCGAGTTATCGACAACTAATCTTGATAAGATGCTCTATGCGCTTTTAGGGCTTGGCGTGTTTTTTCTGATTCCGATGCTTTATCAGCGAGTGAGGCGAAAGAAAGTGAATAGGGAGGAAATACCGTAGTCGCGATTGTAAAAGAAAAAATATTCAAAAATGTTTTCGTTGAAATAGAGAGTGTTTTAATCAGGATTTGGCTTTGTGGCTGGAGTGTGATGAAAGAGGAGCGGTGAAAAACGGACAATCAATGTCTACATCAATTCTGACTGCTTTGCTGCGGTTACGCCCGCAAATTAACTCTTCTTTGATTGGAGATTTAGATCGGAAGTGGACAGTCGTAATATAGAAGGATCTGCAAACTGAATCTACCTGCGCCGTCTGATTACGTTGTCGACTTTATTTACGAATACCAAACTGCAATTTTACCAAACATATGTAACTAACAGATAAATAGTGTTTTTCTCAATTGGCGAATTTATTGCTCTATCTATGAAAGTGCACTTAGCTTTTGAGTTAACGTGTTTAAGTCACTATCTTTGGAGGAAGTATCTATGTTTGTAAAAAGCATTGTTCGTGTTGTCTTTGCCATAATCCTCGCTATTCCTGTCGCCGCAAGCGCCGTGGTTATCACCGTGAGTGATTTTAGCACCTACGCCGCACCTGGATCGTCAACGGAAAGCACCTCTGCAACGCCAATGTTCAGAGTCACTGAAACCTATACGAGCGCTGCCGAACGCGGTTTGACAACAGGCTTGTACGAGTATTCATTGGAGAATTTGTCGACAGACTTAACAGTGGAGGTTTTTAGTATACAGTCACCCTATACGGATATTTATTCCGATTTCGCCAGCATGAGTAGTCCGAGCGGATGGACACCACGCGTAGGTACGATCGCATTTGTTTGGGATTCGGATCCTGATTTGATTGGTCCCGGTGCGAGTCTAAGTGGTTTTCAAATCGAAACGGAAAGAGTTCTGGAATCTGATTTAAGCACACCAATCAGTGGCGGAATTTACACCTTTAACACCTATAGCTGGATACTGGGACGTGACAGTGCCGGCGACCGCTACGATTTCTTTGCCACCACTTCCGTAGCAGACGGTAGCGTTCCGATCTCTTCAACATTTTTACTCATGGGGATAGGACTGCTTGGATTAGGTTATTCAAGAGGTCGAAAATTGAGCTAAGCACGATATAGTAAACACCTTTCTTCTTATGACAGACCCTACGGGGTCTGTCGTCTGCTTTCCATCTCAAGCTTAAAATGACAAGGCGAGGATTTAGTGTCTCCTAAATTTAACAGATTTATTTAACGATATGTCATATATAAAGTACGCGCTTCCTTCATGCCATGTAGGGTGTAAAAAATAAGGCGACTTTATGATACTGATTGCAGATAACTCTCGAAAAACTAGTCTTCAATGCGTAAGGTATTCCGGTAAATGTTCTCGAATTTCTTCTGGCGTAGAATGCGTCAGCGATTTATTAAGTTCGAAAACAATTTTTTTAGTGGTTTCTTTCGTCAATTGTGGGCGCAACTCACCCAACAATGCCGGCGCTGCAACAATTAGCAGATGCTCCAATTTATTCGTCTTTGTGAGACTGTTCAGATAACCAGCGACTCGACGTGCAAATTCAGACAATTCATGTTTCTTAGGATCGGTCTCCGCCTGAAAGGCATGTCCGCCTGATCCGTCCGAACCTTTTACCTTGCCGGGCAAATCACTGGTGATATCACGGTCGTGTAAGCGACCTTCCGGATGCGCCATGGTTTCAATTTCTTGTAAAGGAGAACTGGCGGATTCGCTTGAAAATATCCTGGCCAGAGTACTGTCAGCAACAACAATCAAAGAAGACATTCTATACTCCTTTTAGTGCATAGATAACCTACTAAAACAATTTGAAACTCTGCAGCTTGTTGCTGCTACTGAGTCTCCCCTATACTCAAAGGATGATATTGAAATACCCTCAACGTCATTCTATATCACTTCCATTTTGCTGGAAATAGACATTCAGGATTTCCAATAGAGACCGACTCGGTGAAGATCGCGCATACCGCCTATTTTCGTTCCACATTTTGACGGCATTTTACTGCATGTCTATCAAACAATCTGTGGATATTCGAATATTCATCAAAATTGTGTATAGAATGCTCGTGCTTAATTTTCTGATAGAGGTTCAAAAGTCTTATTTTTTCGATGACTCTCACACAAGTCGAGTTAAGGTTTCTGTTAGGATTTATCTAATTGCGTTTTTCGTCTTCATGCTATGACTGCTTAGAATTTTAATGCACTATCTTGTGTGTGTAATCCCCCCACTCAAACCAGGGAGTAAGTTGAAGTAGCGGCACCCCCAGCAATTTTGCACGCCGAGTACATCTGATGAAGCTACGGCAGAAGTGCCGAGACAATAGTTTTATAAAAGCAGAAAGGTAACTAGGGGCCATCTCGATTGGAGTGAATAGTAACATAAAGCATCAGGATAGAAGATATTGTTATAGAAAACTCTTTTCCGTTATTGGAATAGATATAGCCTATTTGATTTTTCGGGGGGACTACAGTGTTACGCAGAACTATCCCCGTTCAATTTACAAGATCGGGGATAGTTCAGGCAGGCAAGTTTCAGTCGACAACAATTTTTCGTGCTTTGGTTTGACTGTCCTTGGGCAAGGTTAATTCCAGCAAACCGTCTACAAACCGTGCAGTAGCTCCCTCTGCATCTACAGCGCAGGGTAGAGACAGTGTACGAGAAAAAGAGCCTTGTCGTATCTCACGGTGAAGAAAGTTGTCTTTTTCTTGCTTAGTCTCGCTACGTGTTGCCCCTTTAATGGTGATTGAATTTTCACTTAAGCTGATGTCGAGGTCCTTCCTATCGACACCGGGGATTTCAGCCTTTATCACAATCTGCTTTTCTTGATCGATAATATCAACCTTTGGCGCGCGAATATCGAAGAGATCTTCCATTTCGGCAAATGTTGGCCAATCCAAAGAAAAAGGCCTTATTCCACCATTAAATAGGTTTTTCATATATCGTTCAAATGTGTAAAAAGGTGAAACATCACCGGCAGCTCTGCTTTCTGTAATGTCTCTGTTTTCAGATTTAACAGTTGTTTCCGTCATGGGTCGTCCTCCTCAGTATTTCCCTATCCATATTTTTATTCTAGTTCATTTCCAGCAAAATAAAAACGAAGTGAATTCGTCGGGAACAAGCGTGTATGAAGGGATATGAAGGGAAAACAATACGGTGCTTTTTAGTATCCGATGAAGACAATACATCAACATAGGCCATTTAGTGTTCGAGCGCATTCCAAACAAATGGCGAGACAATAGGAATCGGCATGCAATCGACTTTTTGTCGATTCCTCGTTGTCGAATGTCTATCCAATTCTGTATGCCTTTTGTAATCTGGATACCAATGTCGGAAGTTGCTAAAGAATATCCGATCGGCGGCTTTCCGTTCTGGGTTCCGGTAAAAGACAATCCATAAAGCAAGGCAGTAAACAGGCTGAATGCCTGTGTAATGCGAGCATTTCTATAGCCAATGCCTGCGCCTGAAATATACGAGCATACCAACAACGGCCAGTATCATGCCTCCGAGTATCAGCGGATAGCCGTAGTACCAGTGCAATTCGGGCATCGCCCAGGGGCTGGTGGGATGAGTGAAGTTCATACCATACAGGCTGGCGAGAAAGCTCAGTGGCATGAATATGGTGGCAATTACCGTCAATACACGCATGATTTCGTTCAGGCGGTAGCTGACGGATGACAGATAGACATCAATCATACTGGACGCCATGTCCCGGTAGTTTTCGATTAAATCCATGATCTGAATAGTATGGTCATAACAGTCTCGCAGATATATGAAGGAGCCAGCTTGAATCAGTTTGCTTTCACCATGCAGCAGCCCACTAATGACTTCTCGCTGTGGCCACAGGCTGCGACGCAACAGCATCAGTTCTCGCCTGACCCGATGAATTTCATTGAGCGTAGAGGGCTTTCCCGCGGCAGCCAGCAATGTATCCTCGACGTCCTGAATTTCCTCGCCATATTTCTCGAGTAAAGGAAAACCATGATCAATAATCAAATCAAGAATGCAATACAGCAAAAAATCCGCACCCTGTTGCTGAATCCTGTTCCCTGGCTTTCGCATGCGCTGGCGCAGCAATTCAAAAGGATCATCTTCGCCTTCGTGAAAACTGATGACAAAGTTTGAACCAAGAAACAGTGAAACCTGCTGAATGGCTATTTTATCTATAATCACCAATGGCATCGCCATGATGACAAATAGCAGATCTTCATAGGCTTCAATCTTCGGACGTTGTCCGCTGTTGAGGACATCTTCCATTGCCAGGGGATGCAGCTCGAATACATTGCCTATATTTCGAATCGTGTCTGCATGTACGGCGCCCTGCAGATGAATCCACGTGACCGTATTACTTTCCAGATAGGGGTGACACTGCGCTGGAACTTCCAGCAGTTTTTCCTCAAAATGATCCGATGTGTAGTCGATCAAATGGATTCGAGCTACGCCGGCCTTTGCCTGATCGTGACTGATCAGTGTCCCGGGCGCGGTACCCGGGGGATGATAGGTTTTTTCGAAATATTCCATTCAGTGCTACTCTGATGACGAATTGTTTTATTATTTGTCCGGGACTGAAATATTGCAAACGGGAAATCAAGATGAACGACAACACAAAAGATAAGGCATTTCTGGATCTGGCGGATACGTTTATTGCACTCGCCAATCAGCATTGCACGGAAGAAGACCTCGGTCGTGTCAGTGCGGCTTTTCTTTATGCCGCTGCGCGTTTCAATACCTACGTAGTGGCGAGCAGTGCTCCGGATGCAAAGGAATTCGCCAGTTACCAGTCACGCGCCATGATTTATTTACAGTCAGAATATCAGAAGATGCTAACTGAGCACTTTGCGGATTATGCAGAACATTTTAACGCTTATCTGAATCGAACAAGTAAAGGTAAGACACTCAACTGACCAGAACTCGAACCGGGGTTTCTTCGTTAGAAGCTGAAGGGACGAGCTTTGAATCGCGTTGCGGATTTTGTTTTATCTTTTAGATAGAAGATTCTCGTGGCTTAAACCGAATTTCGGCCAATACGGCCAGGTGATCTGATACAACATCAGGAAGAACAGCATAATTTACGAATTCCATTTCCGGTGACAGAAGTATCCAGTCTATGCGTCGTGAATGATGTGTTTCCAGAAGTGCCGCATCAGGCTTGTATACGATCAGGTTTAGACGTTCAGCAATTGCCTGAACCGAGGATTCCGGCGTATCCCACTCGCTGTTGAAGTCGCCAAGTATAATCATCGGATTTTTGCTCTTTGCCATGTTCTCTGCCAATTCGGCAATCTGGTTTGCGCGTATCTCATCCTGCAAAAAATCGAGATGTACAGACACAATATCAATAAGAGACGTATTTGAAGGATGGTCTGTATGTGGCCACGACACCTGACTCACAACAAATCCTTTTCGAAGGGTTGGAGGTGAAGGTGCAAAACGGTGTGAGAAGGTCGAGATAATCGGTAATCGTGATAAGACAGCTGTACCGAAGTTGAACAACCAGCTACTCGCGTGTTCCGCGTGCGCTTTCCAGTTATAACCAGCATCCTGTGCAATTTTATCAGAGTGATCGAACCCGCCGCTCCACAGCGAGGCACTATCCAGTTCCTGCAATGCGACAATGTCAGCCTGGCTGTTTCTTAATACCTTGCTGATTGCGTCCAAATTTGAGTGAAATGTTTTTTCCCGCACAAAAATCTGGTTAAATGCAGTGCCCCGGCCATGCGCAACATTCCAGGTCAATAGCCGCAAGGTGTCCTGAGGTACAGGCAGTGTTACGTGGGTATTCATTTGTCGAGGGAATAACTGCTTTTCTACAATATTGGGATTAACCGTTAAATAGACAGCGCTTGCCACAAATAACAGCAATAATGTGATAATGGGAATTATGATAATGGGCAGTTTCAAAACAGCAGCGTACTCTTTGAAGAATCAAACAGTTATCTGTTTGCGTCGACAGAATATGATTAATTGAATTACAAACTTTCTGAGTACCTCTGTCAGATTTAGTTCCCCCCGCGTTTTTACGTCATGGAAGCTCACTTTACACAGTCAAGAACTCGACCGTCTAACGAATGAAAAGCCGGGTCATCTGGTTCTGCACCAAGTAAAACAGATACGGTGGGGTACAGGTCTACCAGTTTCGGTTGGTGACTTTCTGTACATGGCGTTATTCCAGGACCATTGAGAATCAGCGGGGTCAGGATTGCACTATGCAATAGATTCCCATGGTCACCTCTTTGATTACGAATGAAGGAGTAACCGGGTTTGAGTGTCACCATCAAGTCGCCGGTAAATCTGTTTGGGTGAAAGGCCTTCGACAATAGAGCAACTGCACCGGGGTAGCGGGAATGCATAGTAGTATCAAACCACTGTGTGCGGGTAAAGAAACAGGCATCTGAGATGTTGCTTGATCGACATATCAAATTCTGTATTTCCGGTAAGTCCAGATAGGCAAAGGGATCATACTGGGCTTCATCCTCCAGCACATAGGCAAAGCGTTTACTGCCGTCATTTTTTGAAAAAATACGTGCGGTGACATTGTTTTGCGTTAACACTCGAGTCTCCTGATCACCATTCATCCAGATAACCTGGTCGACACCTTCGATAGTTGAAATTGCACGTGCCATAATCTCAAGAGTTGAGAGGCCGTTATTTTCCGTCGAATTATTGATAATCGGTGTCATTGTATTTTTACGCCAGTTTCCCTTGGCGTGACGTAAATACACTTGCGTGATGTTAGAACCGCCAGACACCAGAATTACGTCAGGCCACTCCGTCCAGAGTTTTCCTAATCGCTCTCGAAACATAACATGAGGTACGGTTGATACATCAACGGCCTTGAACTCTCTGGTTTTGAAAAAATTGACGAGATCAACAAACCTGCCAGATGGTGTCAGCCCATGGTCCCCGAAGAGAACAATGACAGTCTCGTCTAGTTGTGACTTTTTATTGTTACCTACAGTCTCGGAAAGCGTTTGAATAATTTCGCCAATTAATCTATCAGATGCAACCAATGCTTCTCGTGCTTCGACTGAATTCGGCCCGTAAAAGTGTGCCGCCATATCAAACTCGTTCAATACGACAAATGAAACTGATGGAGGGGTAGTACTGCGTACCGCTTTAAAAAAACCCTCTACCGGTCCTCTATCTCCATCGGAAAGTCCTTTGGCGCCAAAAAGTTCCAGCACGGCCTGCTTTGCAATATTGAATTGTGTCAGTATTGTCGTTGGACCATCCCACCTGCCTTCAAATACCGTGATAGCCGACAATCCACGCGTTGCATCGAACAGAGATGTAATCGGCCAGTTCCATGAATCAGGATCGGTCACGTAGCGAATCACCCGGTGTTGCTCCCGATCAAAAGCATGTACAGCAGCGGGAACCGGTAAATTGTCGATTTCCGAAAAACGCCCCGACAGAAATTCTGGTACCGAAGGGGAGGTTGCGGAAGGAAAGGTGGAAATGGCGCGCATGGAGCTTGTCGGTCGTGTTTTTATAAGGTTTTGAATGTTAGGCAATTTACCAGCGTTTAGTGCTGACTCAAATGCCTGCACTGCCAGTCCATCAATCATTAACAATAATACTCGACGACCATTGTTTGTTATTTCTGGAGTCTGAGTCGTACCAATTATCTTTATGGCGCGGGTGCTATCACTCCTGTCCGTTTCAGTGTTCTTGTTGGTTTCTTGCCCGTACGCAAAAAGTGAATTGAGAAAAAACGCAACAAAAATAACGAACTTTAAATAGCAATGGGTCCAGTTTGAAATATAAATTGTCATCACCTTTGTATTAGATGCACAACCACTTTTAACGCTGCGATTAAAGATGGAATAGAAAAATTTTATTCATTTTTTTAAAAATCAGGAGATTTAAAAAAACTGTACATTATAGTTAATAGTATCCTACGTCGAAGGCAGTACGTCAAAACCACTTTTACTTCGTGGCTGGATAAAAGCTTATAACGTATTTCTACCTAGAGACTAATCCTCATGTATTGTTTTTATGACTTGGTAATATAGCGACTAAAGCAAATCCTGGATGGATTTTTTTCATATGAGACTTAAAACAGAGGAAAATTTAGCTCGTAACTCATACTGTGAAATAACTGTTACTCGTCCTTTAGACACTCTGCACTTAACAGGACGAATGAGCTCAGATGTCTGTGTAATAGGTGGAGCCTACGATTACATCGGCTCTCATAGTGCTGAAAATCGACAGGCACACCGTACTACCCGTGAACAGATACGTAGCAGTAATCGCCTGCTACTTGCCTCGGTAGGTATGCCTATGACCCTTGCGGGTGAAGAGTTTGGCGATTGTTAAGGTCTGGATCACGGTGACTGGCGCCAGTAAATTACTAATATAGGCAACTGGTATTGCCAATAATAGCCGGGGTATAATGTACTCTTGAAAGATACTACGGAATTGATTAGTCTGCGCAAGAATCATGAATCACTAAAACAAAACGATGTCGATTATTTCAATTTTTTCATCCGAATATTAGTAATAATTATGATAAACGCATATTCGCCAATTGCCGAACAACAAATAACACAGTTAGCAGTGCAAAACTGGTTAGTGTCGTTGCCAATGCTGGACCGAGTAATTGTCCGGAATTTCGATTACCCTGTCCATGGCAGGATAGTTATCGTATAAAATAATATGCTATTCTGAAAAACAGACCGCAACCACAGTATTCTAGATATGACCAGCAACTGGTATTATCTCTCACATCCTTTCAAGTCAGGGGTTTTAGTAGCTAATCTTCTTTTTGCTAGGTTTTAAAAAAACATCAACTGGGTAATTTGTAAATATTTTTGCAGATACTCACACAGAGAAGCATGCCGATTTTAATTTCAATCATAGGTTGCGTTTTTAAGAAACCGACTCTTATTGTGAAATAATAGCTTTATTTAACTCCGATTTTTTGCATTGGTTTAAAATATAATAGATATAGATTGAAAGTATTGCGGAAAAATAACACCAAACAGAAATAAATGCATAATCAAAATAGTATCCTGCAATAAATACTGACATAAATATTAAGAGACCAAATAGTTGAACTATTTTTAGTGAAGAAAACAAAAATGGCAAAATAGAAAATAGCATATACAGAATCTGCACAACTTGACGGGAAATATAATTATCATAAATCAGAGTGGTTTCGTAATGAATTGAATGGTTAATAATGAAGACAGAAAACCAGTTGCTCTGAATATGAAACGGGACATATAAAGAGAGACCAAAACATAAACCAGCCAAGGTATAGAAAAACAGATATCGTTTTTTAGTGTTTTCTATTTCTATTGCCCAGGTTGAAAGTGGAACCCAGAATAGCCAGAATAAATGCGAAAAAAATAGAAATCCATATGCAGCTGTCTTTACGTCCACATTCATTTCGAAAGATTGCCATACGAAACCCTCAATAATTTGCTGAATGGCGAAAAAAAAGGGGATAAGACTAAAAGGAACTAATTTTCTATTCCAGACAAAAGTGTCCCTGACACAATAAATACCCAACGGCAAAAGTACTGCGCCAGTGGTAAAGCTTGCTGTTGCGGAAAAACACATATAGGTCGCTTATTGTTCATTGTTATAAGATTAAAAGGCAACACTATACGAAATTAACATAATCTCACCTTGATCGGATTACAAGGAATAGAAGATATAGACGCCCCCCTTCAAACGAAACGAGGGCTACCATCCTAGATGGATACCTCAAAGTGGTAATCTAGACCACTGAGATCAATAAGTTAATGAAAGGAAACGTCTATGAAAAACACTATAATCCACGTTGGGCTTGATGTCGATGACACACAGTTTCATGGATCGGCGATGAACAAACAGACCGGAGAAGTCGTTGCTTTCAAATGCCGTCCGACATTGAAAGGCTTGGTCGGTCAACTTAATAAACTTTCTCAACACTTTCCAGAGTGTCAATTCAAGCTGTGTTATGAAGCCTCCTACATGGG
>JAOUMY010000020.1 GCA_029881255.1 Gammaproteobacteria bacterium
GTTGTAGGTAGTCATTATATTATTGTCGCTTATTCTATAAATGGGTGTGACAGTAGCTACTACAACATGTTTTGTATTAAGTGTTGCTTTAGTGGCAACTTTTTGTCGTCTATAAGTAGACAATGAGGTTACTTTCATCGTGGATTCTCCATTACAGGTTTTGCTCAAGAACATAAATAGCGAAACGCGGCGGCGGTTGCAAGCGTTAGGCCTAAGTCGGTCCTCCATTTATCGTTGGACAACTGGCGAACAAGAGCCCTCGCCAGACAATGCACGGTTATTGATTGCCTTCTTTGCTGACGAAGGTTTGGACTTCAATGGCTGCTACCGTCGAGGTGATAATGACAAGGTGGCCTGAGCGCAAAGAAGACTATTTGGCACTGGCGCAGACGTTATGCGACCTGGTTGGCGGTCGCTCGGATGTTGCTGCTAGGCATCATGATTTTACCGATGACGCGGGGAATCGACATGTCGGCTGGGGACCATGGAAAGGCAGCAAGGTTGCGCCTGACTATGCCGCTAAGCCCGGTGAATTGGTTAAGCCGTTTAAAATCCCGAAGGGCGGCGGGATTGAAACCAGACTATTGAAACCGTTGTCGGCTGAAAATGTTGTCCGGCATCTTAGAGGTAAGGATCGTCTCGGTGTCTATGTCCTCGATCCCGATTGCCGGGTGAAGTTCCTTGCTGCCGACTTTGACGATCATTCGGGTAAATTGAATCCGGATGAAGTGTGGCAGGAAGTTAAAAAGTTTTGGGATACGTGCGATACGTGGGATTTTAAGGCGCATATTGAGCGCAGCAAATCCGGGAGTGGATATCATGTTTGGGTGTTCTTTGACAGTCGTGTATCGGCGGGCGATGTACGATCGGTGGGGCGTTGGCTGTTCGAAGAATCGCAAACGCTACGTGATGATGATGATTTCAGTACCTTCGACCGGTTCTTCCCTGCGCAAGCGACTCTGCCAAAAAGCGCGAAGGGTTACGGCAACCTTATTGGACTCCCATTGTTTGGCTATGGCGAAGTTTCGCAGGGAAAGACTGCGTGGGTTGATCCGGAATCTGGAGCGACATTGGGTGATCAATGGGGATTTACACTATCCATCCTTGAGAACGGGCGTAATACGGCAGCGCAGGTTAGTGAGTTTATGGTCGAACATGAACTGGAACCGGACACAGGTAACGCGCCTGAACGTGAGTACGAAGCCCGAACGGGTGAGGAACCGTTGGAGCCAGCGGAAGGTTTTGAGGAAATAAAAGCCCGGTGTAATTTCGTAACCTGGGTTGTTGATGAAAACAATTGGCCAAAAGATTGGCCTGACGTGTCTGAACCATTGTGGTTTGCGTGGTTAACCAACATTGCGCGATTCGATTCTGCCCGTGAGTGGGCGCATAAGTACAACAGTTGGCATCCGAAGTATTCCGAACACGAAACAAACCGCAAATTTGACCACGCGCAAACCTCCGGCGCACCTCAGTCGTGTCGACTGATACAAGAGGAAGGTTTCAAGCGATGCCCAAAAGGTGGGTGTAAGTTACCGAATGGCAATCCCACAAAGTCGCCTGCGGGGCTGGCCGTGTGGGCTAGAAAGGGGAAGAAAAAGAAGCATAGCCGATCCGTGAAAGTCGAACCGGTGCGCTCTAATGTTGTTGAGTTTCCAAACGGCGCACCAAATAACCGGGCGGACGAACCGCCACCTTTTGGGGCGAGCGAGCCAGTTAATAACCCCTGGTCGGATAATGTACCGATCAATCCTGATACCGGATTGCCGTGGCCTTACATCAATGGGGTCTCAATCTCTAACGACGGTGTGGAATATCTCGGCCAGGGGACTATCTGTTATCAACCGCTTTGGATTGACGCACTGACCGAAGACAATGCCGGGGACTCCGGTATGTTAGTTAAGTTCTTTGATACTCGCTGGCGGCTTCATTCGCTGGCGTTGCCTGCGAAAGCCTTGCACGCGCGTGCGGGTGATCTCGGCGAGTTCTTCGCCAATAAACAATGCTTCTTCGTGCCCGGTAAAGAAAAATGGATGCAACGTGCATTGGCCGCTAATGCGGTGCAATGTACTCGTTACCTGCAATCGACATCTCGCTTGGGTTGGTTCTCAAACCGGGAAAGTCAGGGAATATTTGTGCTCCCGCGCACGGTGCTGGGCAACACAGAAGAAGAAATCGTTTATCAATCCGATATTCCCCTGAGCTATGCCGAAACTTTGCATGGTCGTGGCAAGCTGAAAGAGTGGCAATCGCATGTTGCCGCGCCTTGCCAGGGCAATCCGGTGCTAATGTTTGCGCTACTCTGCGGTTTAGCGGGGCCGCTAATGAAACTGTGTGAAGTCGAAGGCGGTGGATTCCACTTGTACGGCTTGACCACGGGCGGGAAAACCACGGCGGCTCAAGTGGCGATATCGCCTTGGGGCTGTGCTGCTGATCCGGGTGAAGACTCGAGCTTGACTGCGGTGCGGACGTGGGACGTTACCGGCAATGCGTTGGAGGGCTTGGCCGAACTACATAACCATATGATTTTAGTGCTCGATGAAATTGGTAAGTATCCCGATAAGGACTTGGGCCGTCTGATTTACAAACTGTCTCATGGCAAGGGGAAGGAACGGGCGACGATATCGGGCGGCCTGCGCTCGCCGCGCGCCTGGAAAGTGTTTATTTTCTCAACCGGCGAACTCTCCACGGTACAGAAAGCCGCGGAATATGGCGAGACGCTAAAGGGTGGCCAACTGTCCAGGCTGCCCGATATCCCTGCTGATTCCTCGAGCGATGGTAGCCGGTCGGTGGTTGTCGATCCCCACGGTGAGGACCCAAAAGAATTCGTTGAGAAACTGAAAGCGGGCTGTACTCGGTATTACGGGACGGCAGGCCCTACACTGGTGAGCTATCTCATTGCATGGTCGGACAAGCTACACTCAGACGATAACGGTGGGCTCGCTACGTTGTCGGGCGATTTGCGGGGCCGCTTAAAGCAACTTGAGGAATGGTTGAATGCGGACGAGCGATTGCCCGAAGAAGGACGCCGCGTGATCCGGCGTTTCGCCTTGGTTGCACTGGCTGGCTGGTTGGGCTATGAAGCGGGGATTATACCCTGGCAACTCGAGTACACCTTGGAGGCTGTTAAGGATGTGCGTGACCGTTGGCTGGCTGAACAGGGGAGTAATCGGTCGGAGATTGACCGCGGTCTGGCTCGGTTGCGCGATCAACTGGTACGCAATATTGGCAGGTTCAAAGGGGTTGATGCTGCACCTGCCTCGACGGACAAGGAACTATTGGGCTTTCGTGTGGATGATTTCTTTCTCATCACGGACGAGGGCATGCAGGAACTTTGTCGGGGCTATGATTTCAAAGTCATTCTAAAGGTTTTGAGCAAGCAAGGGTTTTTATGGGAGACAGATTCCCCATCGCGAAAAGGGCTCAAGCGCAAAGCCCCTAAGATCAAGGCTTACGGCCAGTATAGACCATGGGTTTACTGGCTATCTTTACGGTTCATCGGTGACGTGGTTGATGGTGAGTCTGAGGAGGATATAGCTTTACGTGAGATTGAAGAAGGGATGGTCTAATAATTCCCCCACCGATCAAGACGATACAGAGCGAGCAAGCGCATCGCGGTGCGTGGTGGTTCTGCTAGTCCCTGGTTCCAGTTCTTAACCGTGGTATAGGGGGTTCTCAGCCAGCGAGCCGTGTTCTTGACTGACAAACCCAGGCGGCGGCGGCGCTTAGAAAATGCCGTGTTGTGTTCACGTATGCGGGTTTGTATAGTTGCTGCGGGGACTGGCATTGGTTGGTTCCTGTTTGTGTTAGGACCGCCCTACCTTTGGCGAGGTAGGGCGGTTTTTGTTTACTCGGGGTAAATGATACCAACATTCTCGTCTAAGGTTACGATATATGGGAAAGGTTCTTCCATGTGCTCCAGTTTCAATGTGGGCAATCCGTCCTCATTTTCTCCAGCTTCCAATATTTCTACATCTTCGACGGTGATTTCTGACCCTTCCAAGTCCTTTGTCAGATACTCTACAAACTGCGTCATCTGTTTTAGATTCATTCCGTGTACTCCCTATCAATCACTACCAGTTTGGTGCGTACTCCGGTTCCTGACTCCTTGAAAGCATTCTCAGGCAGGTCTATGACTTCGGTTGTCATTCCCTCAATCCATTCCCTGAACTCGGTCGCTTTCTTATCTGATCGGTAGAATGGACCCGATGACATCACAGACACTAGGCGGCCTCCAGGTTTCAAGTGGCTGTATGCTTTGCGTATGTGGTCGATCTCTTGGCCGTTTTCAAACGGTGGATTCATTAGTACACGGTCGTATTTCTCTTTTCCGCTATACTCCATGAAATCGCCTTGTTCTGTGTTGTATCCTTTCAACTCAAGAATATCAAAAAGACTCCAATTTTTTTCTATGCACTTCACCCCTTCACAATGTGGTTCAATCGCGTCCGCTATCGCGCCATGTCCTGCGCTGGGTTCGAGTACAACATGACCTTGTTTCAGTTCGGCATATTCCATCATGGTGTCGATCACGTTTTTCGGCGTTGGAAAGTAGCCGGGAATTTTCGAAAACTTTAGGGCGTCCAGTCTTTCGCGTAGTTTGTCCGCTTGTTTTTGGCCTTCTCTTTTGGTTCCGATCAATTCCCATAAGGCGAGGGCTTCGGGGCTAGTGTTATCTGGTTCGCCAGTGCAAGCATGATAAGAATGAAACCCATTGCTTACGCCTGTTTTCCTTGTTCTCAATAAGCTATAGACAGCATTTATTGAGCGAATATCTTTTAAAACCTCGGGGACTTCTCCGGCGTCGTGTAGTTCGGCCAGTTTTAAAAGTGCCGTTTGGGTGCGTTGCAATTGCTCCCCCTCAATCCTCGCGCCTTGCGCTTGTTTCAATCGGCGCGGCGTGTTTGTTAGTCGGTCGGCTAGTTTGTGGTCGATCTTGCTCTGCATGTTGTCCGCTAGGCTGCGCAATTTTTCGGCGTGGGGGTTTGCGGGGCGGCTTACCTTCTCGGGGAGTTGCTCAACGATAGGCGCGGGGATTTCATGCGGCTCAATTTTGCTGAGAAATTCCAGGGCGGCGGCCTCCTTCCGAAACGCAAAACCTCCCGGCGTGCCCTCCCATTGACGAGACCACCAACCGTCTAATTTTTTAGCCTCATGCAATAAATCTAGATATTCTTCCCGCGTCACTCGGTCGCGCATGACGACCATATACATGTCAAAACGGCGCTTAGTGTGGCGGTGCTTTTCAATGTGTGCGACCGTCTCAGGTTCAGTGATCATCGGCGCGGGTTGTTTAATTTCCTGCGCGGGCTCTTGCTCTGTACCGAAGAAAAAATCAAGAAGTGATTGAGATTCGTTTCCCATTGTCGTTCCCCTTATGCAAAACTGGCTAAAATGTTATCAATCATTGGCGTGCGTTCTTCTGTTACCACATACCCTAGTTTTTTAATTTGGCTCATTACTTCCGGGGTAAGTGTCCGAGTTCCAGCGATCCGCGCAAATGTTTGCGCGGCATTACAAACCGGATAAATTTTGTCTTGTCCGTATACATTTTTCACTTTGACTATTATTTGTTTCATGGTGCATCCTCATAAAAGAGGGGCGGCAAAACCGCCCCTGGTTGCTTAACCGTTCAAGTTAGGGAAAAGATCGAACACGTTTTCAGTCGGCGCGGGTGGCTTAGCGTCTACTAGCTCGGCGACTCGTTGAAAGGCCTTATCCTTCAACGTCGCGCCCTTGCCAAACCATGCAGAGTTAAGGCGGTTGTCGTTGCTGCGTGAATTTGCCTTGTGATCAACATAATAAGTTATGCCGTTAAGTAGCCCCCACGCTGTACCGTCCGCACTTTCGAGGCCTGCGCCTGGAGACCTTGCAACGCATGTCATCACTTCGCGCATGATGTTTTTGTTTCGCCTGGATTCGTCGTCGATAGTTTTACTTGATGGGGATTTGAGCAAATCAAAAATAACTTCGGCGGCGTCTTTGGGAGTAACGCGGCAACGGCTCATTTCGTCGATGATGTCGCCGAACTCGTCCCAACTGTTACGAACAATTCCCAGATCACTTTTAACCTGATCAGCGTTGAATTTTGTCGAGTGCGGTACTTTTATTGCGTTGTCAGCGTTGCGGAGTGCTGCGCTTAGCGTGTTATTGCATACGACTCTAACACTGGTGAACTGTGCGCGGGTCGCCATGCTGCCATCGCAAGCGGTAGCCAACAATAAATAATTATTGATTTCATCGCGGCCTTTTAATGTTTTACCCATACCCGTTTTGGCTAGTGCCCATACTTTTTTGCCATGGCCAAGACTTCCGGCGGTTTCAAGTTCGTATCCGTGGGCCTCTGTTAAGTCGCGGTAAAACTCGATAACTTCTTCGGGCTGAACAACTTTATACCGTTCGGATACCACAGAAAGCGGGGAATTATCATCGGAACGGTGTAATACAACTTGACCCGGCATAGTGTGGATTGTGCCGTATTGATCGGTATATTTTACGTGGGAGGCGTTGATCGTCCAATCGAGACCGGCTTGTATTTTCCAGGTCTCTATGTCTGCGCCTGCTTGCAATTGTTGCCCGAGTCCATGCCAGGGAGTTGCCCCAACGTAAGCCATAGGGATGCGACCAAAAACATTTCTATCTAGCATATGTGCCATTGTATTGACTCCTGTTTGTGTTAGTGGGTTAGTGGGGTTCTACCGTTGGCGCGGTGTTATCAGCGCCCCACTTGAAGACAAGTCTAGGCCCATGTTGGGCCAATTGCAAGATTTATTTTCAATTGTTTTATTTGTTATTTTTATACCGTATTAGAATTACTTATGGATTCCCCGTTACCCTGTCTCTGCATTCGGGGGGGGGGTGGCTCATCCCGTTCTATCCCCTTGTCCACTAGTAACTAATTGAAATAAAAGAAATATAAAGCGGGCCGACTCACTGACTCACAGACTCAAGCGGGTTAGGCACAGTACACAAAGAGAAACAATACCCCACACATCGTATGCTGCACCCTCCCGACTGGTCCGGGGTTGCGCGTAATATTCGCTAGTTGAGTCAGTGAGTCAGTGAGTCACTCCGGGACCTGGACACGGCAAAGTAGATGGCTATTTTATTCTTTCTCTATTAAAAACAACTATTAAACACTACCACAAGGGCCCCTAGCGGTTGTCTCGCTCTGTCTCAATCAATCCGCATTGTGAGTCAGTCCGCAAAGTTGCACCTAAAACAACGTTCTGCTAGCTTTTAAGCGGTGAAGCCCGCGCCAGGAGGTAGGCAGGCGCGAGCGGTTGAGTGTTCAAGTGCTTTCAAGTTTAGAGGAGCGGCTTAAATGGGCTGGGGTGGTGCGCGTACAGGATCGGGACCAAAGACAGGAGGAGCGGCACAGATCCGGCGCGACATTGACAACGCGATCCAGGCAGGTTTCGCACATGCGGCGGCCACAAAACACAGGCACTTAGCAACCGGCAATCTCCACGAGGACGCAAAAACGGCGGTGGCAATGGTTGTCAGTGATGCAATCCTAGCGGGCGACGGGCTCAAAGTGTTAGCGGTTTGGTCACAGTTCGCGCCCAAGAGCGACAAGGACCAGGGCGGCGACGCTGGCAAGACAGCACTTGAGACCGCAATCGGTAGGCTCGGCGGACTGAATACGTCCGAAGTCCACACCAAAAGCGACAATGAACAAGTAAAATCAACGGGTTACGGGCAAAGAACTACTGATAGCGAATCAGCAGGGCTGGGAAAAGGGCCGTTTTTCCTGCCTCAATTGCCGTTTGATCTACCCAGCCAGGACGCGCCCCAGGCCACCCCCGGCACCCCCCCAGCCGCCCCCACCCCTACTTACCCGGTAGGCGCGAAAAATTTTGATTATTTCCCAAATTCCGATTCGGGGGAAAACACATGACCTGCCGGGTAGCTAACCATGCACTCGGGCGCTCTGAGCTAACCATGCCGGAGAATCGTTGTCAGCTAACCATGCTACAGGGGTCTAGGGATATCAATGTCCTGGGGAGGGCTACCCATGCCAGCCTTTCGTGTTTAATCCGGTCTCGGAGTGAGCGGCGACCGTGGGAAATCCAGGGTTGGCCGTGGGCCGATGCCACGGGGCGCATCTCTTTTGTGGGAGGGTGCGGGTCGTGATGGATAATGTGGCAACTGCAACGGCACAAGAACCTACGTTAGCCGAATCTGCGCTTGCATCCATCACGCATACCGCACGTCCTTTCACTGAAAAAGAGCAAATTGCGTGGCAATGGCTACTGCCCGCAAACATGAGCGCATACGATCATCTGGCTTGGCTAATCCTCCGCTGGCGACTCGATCCAGTTGCTTTCGGCATAGAGGCTCTGCGCATTGTGATCCAGCCTTATCAAGCACAGATCCTTCTAGACCTCGCCGACGCACCACTGGCGTTGTATGAGTTTTATGGACTGAATCCGGCTAACGCGAAACGCCAAGTGATTGTCCCGTCAGGACACGGTTTGGGAAAGACGCGGGTATTGGCGATTGCGATTTGGTGGCATCTCATCACGCACCCGTTTTCAAAAACCATTTGTACGGCGCCAACGTCAGACCAGTTGACCGGGCAGCTTTGGGGTGAAGTCCGAAAAATGTACCGGCGCTTAAAAAAACGCTGGAGCATGATTGCGGCCGATTGGGAAATTCTCGGTTCTAGTATTACGCACCGGAATCCTGATAACGGCGACTGGATGTGCATTGCGCGAACGGCTCGACCTGAGAAGCCTGAAGGTCTTCAGGGAGCGCACGCACTCGACGACGATGATCCGTTCGGTGAACTCGCCGATTTTTTTGGTGAAGAATCCGACGATATCCCCTCGGGCGGTATTTTGATAATCGCGGAAGAAGCCAGTGGTATCGACGACGCTATTCGTGAAGTGCTAGAGGGGGCCTTGTCCGAAGATGGGGCCCGGTTTCTTGCGATGGGAAATCCTACGCGGCCCGATGGTTGGTTTGCGGAAGCAATGGACAACCCACAACGGTATGGCGTGGTGAATCTCGATTGCCGGATGTCGAATCGCGAAAATGTGTATGAGCTACCGTTTCGCCACATTCCACAACCGGGCAAACAAGCAGAGATACGACGCTATCGAATTCGAGGATTTGTTCAGCCGAAGTATTGGGAGAACTTATTGCGCGAATGCGATGGTGATGAGGACCATGATCGGATACGTGTGCGCGTGCGTGGAATGAAACCGCGAAGTGCATTTGAGCAATGTATCAAAACACACTGGATCGAAGATGCATTTAAACGAGAACCGGATCAAGCGAGCAAGTCGGAGTCTGTGGTACTTGGCCTCGATTTCGGGCTTACATCCGATAAGCATTCTATTGGCGCGAGACAAGGTTTTAATTGTCTCGATGGTGAAGAATGGTTGCCAAAAGAAAAGCCGGAAGAAATTACACTCGACGCGGCGCAACGCGCAATTGATTGGCAAGAATTGTATAGAGCGAAGTTCATTATTGGCGACGCTAACGGAGTTGGCCGGGGCGCGATGGAGTACCTTGCAAAATATTTTCATCAAGACCGTCCAGAACTTGGTGTGCGCGTTATCTTGTTTAACTCAGGCACGGGGGCCGCCGACAATAAACGGTTTTATCGTCGGCGCGATGAAATGTGGTTTAAAGAAGGGCGCAAATTCTTTGCGAATCCGCGTTGCTATGCGCGCGAACTGCCAGGGCTAAAGGCGCAACTTACACAGCCTGGGTTTCATGAGGATGCCAGTCGGCGCATCAAGGTTGAAACAAAGAAGGAAATCAAGTCACGTCTGGGTGAAGAAAAGGGCGCTTCGGGGAATCTTGCGGAAGGCTTTCTACATACGTTAATGGTGCATGTGCCTGAGCACAAAGAAGCAAAAAAGAAACAGAAACCGGAGGAATTCTTTCATCCGGCAATAAAGAAGCATTTTTCACGTTTGAGGGCGCGAATGTATGACGCCAACTTTATTCGATGAATTGGATAGGCACCTGCCTATGTATTGTTTGCGTGGGTCTTATTTTCGCGATTCATTTGGGCGTTGGGTTGCTTAGTTGGGGAATTATGACCGATACAATTGTTCAAATACTGATTTTTATTTTCTCAGCTAGTGCCGTGTTTTTTGTCGGCAGTAAGCGGAATGAACTGAAACGCATCGGATTCATTTGTGGAATATTGGGTCAACCATTGTGGTTCTATACAACTTTTATGAATGAGCAATGGGGGATTTTCTTGTTAAGTTTTTGGTACACGTTTGCGTGGAGCAGAGGACTATGGAATCACCGTCATTAGTTAATCGGAAATTTATCAGGACGCTATGCTGGGTTGTGCTATCGGGTGTAGTGCTTATCGCTGCTTTGAGAGCATCTTACGAAATCACAGTGGTGATTCACAACAAATTGCACGAATTGAATGACAAGCCTGTTTTGGAAGTCGGCGCGTATAAAGTATCAACCGTTCCATGTGAAACAATTACTCAGTGTAAAGACGAGGAAGTTGGAAACAAAATTCCACTTCCCCCTCTGTGCATTGGCGATTACATACCATTCATTGTGCAACATAAACCGAAAGGAGTAGAACATGAACGAGCAAGAGATTGAACGAGAGATACAGGAAAAAGAACTGGATGCGCCTCGGCTTACGCCAGACGATATCGATAGCGTCATCAAGATCGAGCAATACCACGTCTTTGAGGGGACACAATTAACCGTGTGCTGCCTGACATTGCGCAATGGATTTACTGTAACGGGCGAATCTGCTTGTGCCAGCCCAGAGAATTTTAATGCTGAGCTAGGTCGCAATATCGCGAGAACGAAAGCGCGAGATAAGATCTGGGCGTTAGAAGGTTATCTGCTAAAACAGAAACTTTATGAACTAGGGAATGACTGATAGTTGATTCATAGAGGCGGCTACGGTCGCCTCAATTGAGGATGAGCGAATGGATGATAAGAAAATTATTTGCATTTACCACGGAGGTTGCACGGATGGTTTCGGCGCGGCATTTGCGGTTTGGAAGAAGTTCGGCGATGCAGTGGAGTATCACAAGGGTGTGTATGGGTACGCTCCTCCTGATTGCACTGGCCACGATGTTTACATTGTGGATTTTAGCTATAAACGCGATGTCATGGAGCAAATCGCTCGTGTCGCGAATAGTGTCACGGTTCTTGATCATCATAAAACGGCCCGTGAAGACCTGGAGGGACTACTGGAATCTGGAGTGGTTCGAGGCGAGTTCGACATGGGTCGTTCTGGAGCGGTAATTACGTGGCAGTATTTGCATGATACCCCGGTGCCTCAACTACTCTTGCATATCCAGGATCGAGATTTATGGAAGTTTGAGTTTGAGGAAACGAAGAATATTGTTGCGGCGTTGTTCTCGCGTCCGTTTGAATTTACGGCCTGGGATTATTACACAAGGCCCCTTGGAGAAAACGATTTGCCTTTACTTGCTCTGGAAGGTGACGCAATTAATCGTGCGCATCGTCAGTACGTCGAGAAACTGAAAGAACATACCAGACATTTGGTTATCTGTGGTTACGCTGTACCAACCGTGAATTGCCCCTGGTGGTTTGCATCGGATGTTGCTGGCGAACTGTCAGAAGGCCATGCGCTGGGCGCAACCTATATGCAGATGAAGGACAATATTGTGTTTAATCTGCGCACGCGGCGCGATGATATTGATGTATCGGAAATTGCTAAGCGTTATGGCGGCGGTGGGCACGCGAAGGCGGCCGGTTTCGCCGTACGACATTTAGGGGAGTTGCAGGGATGAACGATTTGGTCGATATTCTAAGCGATTTCGGTGAAGTCAAAGTACTTTCTTCACCGGAAGATGGCATAAATGTTCATTCACGTTTTAAACGTAAAGTTTGGGCGTTTAGGAGTGATTTTACAGGGTCATTGGCGAAGTGGTTAGTAAAACAATCGCCGTATACTGTTCCCGATAACTTAGCGACTTGTATTGAGAAATTCGACAAGTTGGCGAGTGATACTTTCGGCTTTGACTGCAATGAGATGATTGAAATAGAGCTTATCGGGTTGACAAAAACAATATATCAATTGTTAGAGCAAATTCCAGAAGTTATGGCACTTAATGAGAGAAAGAACGGACGGGAAGGGCTCGGCGTTGTTTCGCGTTTTGGCAGTGATGCAATTAACCCTGATGATGATTTTATTGACATTCTGGCTGTTGCTCAAAACATTACATGCGACTTTGCGACCGACGCGGATTGTCGAGCCTATCTGGATCAAAACCCCGACCTTTTTACAGAGCAAATGATTAAGGATCTTAGCGGAGGCGTAGACCATTGACGAAGACCGCAGAGCTTTGGGCACCAAAATCGTTTTGGGCAGCTAAACCATTTGTGCGAGATAGTGTTTGCAACGGGTGTGGAACAAAAGGCCTGGGCGGCTTACTTGTGCCGGATACGCTGTACGGTCTGTCGGTGACTGCGGCGTGCAACATTCATGATTGGATGTATCACCATGGCCAAGTTATCGCGGACAAAGAAGAAGCGGATCGTGCGTTTTTAAACAACATGATCCGCATTATTGAAGCCCATACGAAATACGGCTTTATTAAGTTTCTCCGTCGCCGACGTGCGTACAAGTATTATTTGTCGGTTAAGTTGTTTGGCGGGCCTGCATTCTGGGCTAATAAGAACCGCGCAGACGAACTCGCTGACGTGAATCTGGATTGGGATGTTGATTGGGATATTGTATGAACCTGAATACAGATATTCTAGATAGCGCAAAAGCGTATGCGGCACGGTACGAGATACCATCGACAATCGTCTTAGGTATTGTTCGAGCCGAAAGCAGCGGCGATATTTTCGCGATGCGCTATGAACCTGACTATCGTTGGCTTTGGGATGTGAAAGAAGGTGGGCCGATAAAACAAATTAATTTGTCTGGCGCGTTCCCTCACTATCCACATTCGACGTGGCAAACAGAAATCACGGGGCAGAAAACGTCCTGGGGGCCAATGCAAGTCATGGGTGCAGTTGCGCGTGAGTATGGGTTTAACGGGTACTTCCCGGAATTGTGTTCGGTTGACCTGGGTATTCTATACGGTTGTAAATACTTAGCGCGATTACGCGATTCGTTTATTGATTTACATGATTGGGCGGGCGTTGTGGCTGCGTATAACGCGGGTACGCCGAAATTCAATAACGATGGTACGTTTGCGAACCAGACTTATGTCGATAAAGTGTTTGAGTGATTTCATTACATATCGCAGATGTGTCCCCTCGCTCACTCAAGAAGCACACAAAAGAGGGGCGTATCCCTGCGGGTGAGGAGCGATCCGTTAATCTGCGTACAGTGCTCCGGGCGTAGTTGGATTGTTCGTGGTGAATAGGGGCCGCGAACAATCTAGTCTCTCAACTTACAACCCCTCGGAGGCGGTTAATCATGTTAGACGGTAAAAAAACGCATTTGGCAGTGTTGGGCGGCATGCTATTTTTTGTTTCTCAATTTCTTCAGGGTGATATTGAACTAGGCAAGATGGTAGAACAAATTGTGTATCTTTTACCGTTTTCGACTATTCGTGTCGGCATCAGTAAGAGCAATAAGAAGAGCTACTTGCCGTGACAGCGATGGAACCGATGGAAGTCATTATGTTGCTTTTTTCGCTGGGGCTTGGAGTCATGTTGCGAAAGGCGCTGAATGACGCCAAAGAGGCGAAAGATGATGTCGTTAAACTCCGCATACATATATCTGACAACTATATGCACAAAGATGATGTAGAAAATCGGCTCGAGAAAATCGACAACAAATTGGAGCAAATTTGGAAGGCCATTAATAAACGAGGTACTGATTAATGCAAGACGGTCCGATCGACACCAAAATGTGGCACAAGCGTATACAAGCCTCGCGTAGACGACGTGACAAGCGCGTAGACGATTGGGCCGGATATGCTATTTTGCACGCACGGTCTTACTCAGTTGAAAAGGGCGCTAACGATGACGAGTCTGTGCATCTGCCCAATGGCGATCAAATTCGCCTGAGTCTGGTGTATCGGAATGTTGAGCAAACCATGGGTATACTGGAAATGCCTAACGTCGGAATACGTGCTACTGCAAGTGATTTTACGCGCGAACTTGGTCCAATGGATACTCACGCCGAACAAGTGGTAGAGCTGGGCGTTTTACGATCTATGTCGAGATCCGGTTTAATCAAGCACAAAGAAGAAGTTGATCCGGTTAAACGCGACGGTATTGTTATTGGGCACGGCATTACATACACGGGTTATCGAACAGTCACGGAACCCATGGAGAACCTTGTGCCGGTATTCCAAGAAGGCGATGGTGTGCTAATCCCAGTGCTCGATGAAAATACCGGGGAGCAACTATTGGAACCGGAAATGACCGATCAAGTCATTTGGGAGAATTGTTACGACAAACACGTATCACCTATTCAATTTCTTTTCTCGTCCAGCGCAAAAACAATACCGTCATCTCCCTGGCACGGATTCGAGGATGTCGTCTCTCTGGAGGTGTTGCGATCCGATCCGTTTTACAAGGAAAAATTGCCCAATGATCTAAAGGGCATGGCGTTTCGCATCCCGGATCTGTACGGTGATGTCGAAGATGACGAGCTGCTTATCGAGGATACAGTACGCATCATCAAGATATACAACAAGCTGACGCGAGAACTAATGGAATTTCTCGAGACAACCCCGCCGAATCTATCTGGCGAAAAAGCGAAACGTTACAGTATTAACGATATCCCAGACTCCGAACTCATGCTGCTCGATGTGCAAAAAATCGGCGTTGCATTTGATAGCCCGATTGATGATTCGCCATTTAATTTTTTCATTCCGATCCCTGCTAATGATAAATGGGATGGAATTAGCCAAGTCGAACATATCCGCAACCCGGCAGGGGAAGCGGACAAAACACGCACTCGTGCTGCAAACTGGGTGCGTGAACTGCGCCGTATTCCTTGGTTCAACAAGCGATTCGAAAGTCTGGAAGAAGCCCTATCCGTTGCGTATAACTCGGGCAGAACGACGCCAATAGGACTAGATATTGATGACGATACGCCGCCCGAGAAGTTATTTGGTGAAATTCCAACGCCCAATATTCACCCTGAAATATTCCAGGGAGAGGCAAGGGCAAAAGAGGATGTGCGGGAAATATCGGGGATAGCGGAACGGCCGAGTAAAGGTGCCGATACTGCGACCGAAGCGGAAGTGATGAATCAGGTTGACGGTGCGAGACCTAATCGCAAGAAACGACTGTATTTGAAGTTTTTAACGGATGTCGCCAGGACGCACAAAGCGTTTCTGGCGCGGTTTGCACCAGAGGGGAAAATGGTCCAGCTCATTGGGTTGGACGGTGTGCCGGTTATGTACCCGTATGGCCGTGCTGCGTTTCAGCCCGAATTTGAACTCGAGGTAACGGCCACAGGAGGAACAACCTCATTAACCCCGATCAAGCAAAAGTTGTTCACCGACGCCATGCCAATCATGCTAGATCGTTTCGGGCCGCGTGTGAATCTCCACTTGTTGCGCGAGTTTATGACCACGATGGATATGCGCAACATTAATCCGGTGCTTGCTATGGCGCGGGAAGATATGGGCGTTATCCCTGCCATGCCTAGCCAAGCAATCCCTGGGCAAATACCGCAAACGAATCTGAATGACATCACCAATGGGCAAGCACTTCGCAGTGCGGCGAATGTGGTGGTGGAAGGATAACCCTGAGGCGAAGACGACCGCTTGTTGCAGGCAAAGGGCGGTGGAAGCATGGCAACGGATGCGGGGCGGCCTGACATGAGCCCCGCCAATTAGGCAAAAGGTGTATCTCCTCCCTTGCCAATGAAATTATTTTTAACTAGGATGGTGTTATGAGTGCAACAGCCGAAACAATGACGCAGACAATCGCCGACACTGGCAACCCTTCTCCTGGCGGCGACGCGGGAGTGGCTAGTGCGGGCAGCCCGAACTCTACTGACTTCTCCCAGTCGAGTGAAACCCCTGGAAAGGCGGGGGATACCCAGACCCCCGCCAAATTCCAAGGCCCGGCAGAACGGGCGTTAAATCGCGCACGCGAACGCGTTGCGGCAGCACAACAGAATTCTTCATCCCCCGACAGCAGTGGACAAGCAGCCACGGGCGAAGCGCAAGCCCAAGCTGGTGATAGCACCCATGAAGGCGGGGAGGAAGCAACGACCTCAGTAACCGATCAGGCGGCGACAAGCGGGGAAAGTAGCTCTCAAAGCAACGATTCCGACAGCACCGTGACGGCTCCGGAGAATTGGTCAAGCGATTGGAAAGCAAAATTTGATGCGCTTTCCGATGGTGCCTCTAAGTCTCTCGTTGTGGATTTCTACAAAGAGATGCAAGGGGGCTTGTCTAAATCTTTTGAGAATCTGGCCCATGAGCGAGCGTTAGCCAAAGAATATTCGGATATTCGTTCGCGATTCGATGCCAGCACGGATGACGCGAAAGCGGTACTCCAGGAACTTGCCGAAGCAAGGGGGATAGAAGTTTACTTCGATGCCCCTGCGCAGTCTGACGGTGAATTGCCTGAGTTTAATTCAACAGCGGAACTTACGGCGTACATGCGCAACGAGACGGAAAAGGCAGTTAAGAAAGCCTTGGCGGATCGGGATGCGCAGACTAATGCAAACGCGAAAGCGGAGGCAATGGTTAAGAATGTGCGCGAGCAGTTTTCAAGGCTGACTGAGACAAACCCGGATTGGATGAATTATCGTGACGATATTATTAGTCGCATTAAAGCGTCCGAAGGGAAGATGAGCGCGGCAGATGCCTATGCACTCTCGACGTTGCCAACTCTCCGGGCAGAAGCCGCAAAGGTGTCCCAGTTAACTGCGAAGGTTAAAGCGCTTGAAACGCAGATTGAAAATGCGCAGAAGCGGGCCAGTAATACGGTCCTTGCTGATAATGGCGCAGACTCGACCACGTTGAAATTGGACAAGAATTTGAGTACAGCGCAACGTGCGCATGCCCGTGCAAAGCAGCGAATGGCGAAGGCAAACGCAAGAAGCTAGTGGGCCAATGAGGGCCTATCATGTCAGTTAATAAAGATGGGGTGCAACTATTCGATGGAATAGCTGACACCGACGATATGTTCATCACCACGATGGAGGAGATGGACAAAGAAGTAGGGGATGAAATCACCATCCCGCAACCGGTTTTCCGGTACTTGAAAGACGCTAATTTGATCCAGTACCGGAAGTCTATCGGGACGCATGTGCCGGTCAAGTTGCTCGACAAAGAAAATTCCACCGTGAAGGACTTTGCGCACTATGACGACGTAGACAACACGCCGCAAGACGCGCTCAGTGAAGCGAAGTTTTCCTACGGGCAAACGGTCGGGACGCAAATGTATTCGCGCCAGGAACTTGTGCAAAACTCTGGCGAGGAGCAAATGATTGATCTCGTTGAAACCAAGACGGATCAATTGCTCAAGACCATGGCGAATAAGTTTGGCTCAAACTTGATGGGCAGCCAGGATGCAGATGGTCGCACGCCGATGGGCTTGGGCCGCGTGATGGCATATAACCAATCATGCGGCGGTATTTTGCCCACAACGGCAGGCTTTGAGTATTGGAATCCGCAACGTGGTTTGAAGTCGGACGGTGCAACGCAATACGCATTGGCCACAGAAATGCGAGACGGTATTCGCCGATTGACACGTCTCTGTACGTATCAAGGTGAAACACCGGACGTTTTAATCGCGGGTGAAGATCTTTACGATGAAATGCAGAAGTTTGCGGAAAGTAAACTCCAGCTTAGCATCAAGGATCTCAAAGACGAGAAGGGCTGGGGTGCATTTAATATGTTCCCGTACAATTCGCAAGTTGTCATCTACGATGAATCAATGGACCCGAAAACGGGTTGGTTGATGAATTTCCGTGACTCGGTGAAAGTGCGCATCCACTCGGGCACAAACTTTCAGTTCGAGAAGTGGCAGATGATGACTAACAAGGTCGCGAAAAAGCGCGATTGTTTGTTGTACGCTGCTGTGTTTGTGAAGAAGCGCAATTCTAACGGGTTCATCACTTTTACTTAATTCTGTGCGGGCGGGACCTGGAGACGGGGACCGCCCTTTTTTTTTAATTCTGGAGATGTAGTATGGCATCTGGCTTTACTAATCGTGGTCGTTACAATTTACTCGCGGCGCGTTATCGGGGTGTCGCGCAACCGGCGACTTTTTACGCCGTGTTATTCACTAACACAACGACGCCGACCGCAGATACAAACGTCAAAGGAGATTTGACGGAAATCAATGCCGGAAATGGCTATACCGGGAATGGCATGGCGCTTACGCCTGGGGCTACCGATTTTGATGTTTTCACTGAGGACGATGCGAATGACCGAGCCTACATACAGACAAAAGATCTGGTGTGGTCTGCGGCGGGCGGGCCTATCCCGGCGAGTGGAACGGGCGCATATTATCTTGGCTTAACAGATAATAATGCGACAGTCGCGAATCGCGACGTCGATGCATTTTTTGACCTAACCGGCCCTGTATCTGTTTCTGACGGCCAATCACTTACCATTCAAAATCCAGAGTTGAGAATAGCATGATAGAAGGCTGCGCATTAACATCTGACGAGCAAGCAAACTTACCGACATGGGCAAGTTATAGTGAAGCGGACGAGAAAGTGCTGGTTGACGGACCGGTAGGCATTACGGAGTATCTTAACAAACTACGTACATTGGGGATTATGCAAAAAGACGCGCCAGCCGATCAATACTGGGTCACAGTCGCACGTCGCATTATGACATGCGATTTACGGTTTAATGTCATACAGCATCCGTTTAATCTGCGAATAACTGATCCAAAAAAAATCATGAAGTTGAATAATTTTCCAAGAGGACTTGGCGAAGAAAAAGGTAGTTTCGATGCGACGCATAAGTGGTGGAAAGAAGTTGATCGGATGTGTAGTGAATAATGGTTCGCGGATACTTGTCAAAGTTATACGTTGATGGCAAAGAGGTAAGGCGCCCGCGAATTAGTAATTATCTGGATTACTGGAGCGGCATCTCAGTGCAAACAGCGAGCGAAAGACTAGCGGGTAATGGTTTTATTTATGTTGAGGCTGACACAAGCGACGTTTTGCACACTCAGATTATTGCGGATGCAGACTGTATATATTTGCAGCCAGTATTAACAAAACAAGCGATCACAGCAATTATTGGCACAGCTAACACAGCCGGATTGCCGTTTGATGGAGCAGAATTAGGCGGAATTACGTCATTTATGCTTGCTGTTAATGAGGCACGTAGTTAATGGCTACGCCAACGACGTTACAGTTTAGCGCAGCATTTACTGTTGTATCCGATACTCCAATCACATCATATACTCCCGAAACCGGGTTAAATTTTACTGCATGTACTGGTAATCCCGGTGTGGACGCGACAGTAGATTTATCAACATTGACGTTGTATCAAAAGTGGTTTGCTGCGGGAGGTTACAACGGATTTTTTGCAAATATTAATGGCACGTGGTCTAACGATCAAAAAGTAGAAATTTACGGAGTTGTTGGCAGCTCAATTTATCACCAGGCTACAGCCCGTCTAAACGCAAACGGCACATCAGGTAAGCCCCAGGGTTACACTGTCTATTTTAATACTGGCACAAATAAAATAACGATTGCACGATTTGACGATGGCGTGCCGACCGTTGTTGCAGAAAAATTAGACGCGTCTGTTGTAGATGCAGACAAGATTGAATTGGAAGTTATCGGCACGGGGGCGAGCAATCTTACAGTCTATAAAAACAGCGTATCATCGTTCACGGGAAGTGATTCGACGTATGCTACAGGCAAGCCCGGCGTCATCACTCAACGTACCGGGACGGTAGGCTATTTTGATAATTACAAAGCATACGATGATGCAAGCGTCGGCGGCGTAAGTATCGCACCCGCAGCGGCAATAGTGTCAGCCGTTTGTCTTGCACCTACGGTAATTCAGGGTTCATTGATAATTTCGCCCGAACTAGCTCAATCATTGGCTACGGCTATTGCTCCAACAGTCATTCAGGGTTCATTGATAATTTCGCCCGAACTAGCTCAATCATTGGCTACGGCTATTGCTCCAACAGTCATTCAGGGTTCAATGACAATTTCTCCGACGTTTGCAGCGGCTATTGTGACAGCATGGGACCCAGTTGCAACAGTTGTCGAGTTACTGTCAACAGCACTGGTGACGATAAAAAGTAATCTAGCTAACGCGATTGTATCGGCAGAACTGAGTAATACCGATAAAGACAATGGGCTCGTTTCTCCTAGTGAAAAATCATTACAATTGGACGCATCGGGCGTAGGCAGTATCGAATTGTGGCCAAACATTAAAGGCACTGAGCAATCGAGGTACATCTTTACGTTTAAGGATGCAGTTACCGGCGCAACATTACTGGTGCTGGATGCGAGTTTACCGGTGGGCGCGGTAAATCTCTGGGATGTAGCAACAATAGTCAGTGATAGGATGCACTAATAATGGTAGCAACAGCAAACGTAACAGTTAATCTAAACGATCAAACGGGTGCTAAGTCGGCGTCTGCAATATTGTATGTGCAACTGGATAAATCAGATATCAGTTCGACGGACGGATTTATCTCAAGAGCGTTACAATCGTTTTCGACAGATATTAACGGCCAAGTCACCATGGCACTCTGGCCGAATGATCAGGGTACACAGGGCAGTTTGTATCGCGTACAGGCATATAAATCGACGGGGGAATTACTGTTCTCTGGGACGTTCTCTGCGCCTACGGTTGGCGGCGATTTGTTTGCGCTACTGACATTGGATGACGGAACAGGGTTACAACCATTTCCCCAGCCAAACTACGCCCGCGCTAAAAATCTCATGATCGAACTCGCAGAGATGACTAAAACAGAGGACGCACTAGACGAGTATGAGAACTACACAGCAAAAGGGGCGCGGATTAATCGTTGGATTACTCGTGTGTTGCAAGATATGAAAATCGTTAAGCCGCGTCTGTGGTTCCTTGAAAATTTCACGACATCTTACTTGGAAGCCGGGGCAGACGTGATCGATTTGCAAGGCGACATCGACAAAGTGATCGGTGTATATGGACCCAAAAAACTCGAACAGATATCACTACAAAAATTGATATCAATGCGACAAGAGGCGAAAGCGGGTAATCAGTTATTAGGTGGTGAGCCGAAAGTCTACGCGACAGAAGCCGGTAAGCGAGTGCATCTGTTTCCGGCACCCGAAAAAGAATATTCCTTTGGCTTGCATTATACGCGGCCTCTCGTTATTGAAATCATCCCGGATGAATTTGAACTTGTCGTGTACTACGGGGTTATCGGCTTATTTGCCGGTAGTTTTGATCGTGACAAGTTAGTTTACGAGCCTCGGGAGTATCGCGGGCTGTATCAAGACCGGTTGAACAATGCGCTGGTGCAGAATCTGGATGTGTTGCGCATTATCAGTGATTGGCGAATGGCGCGTGGCACAACAAGCGTGAATGCGGTATCGAGCACAGGCGGTGCGATGCGCAAAACGGTTCCCGCGTCATTAAGCGGGGTTGGGTACGAATCTGTCTATGTAATGCAGGTGATGTAATGAGATTTGACAAACACTATTTCATTTTTCTGTTGTTGGTTTTATTTTCTGGCGCAAGTATACCGATTTTCGCAGCAGCAGTTAGCGATACGACTCTTAAAAGCTACTTTGAGCCTGGAGACAGGCCAAAATCGACAGAATTTCAAAATCTGATTGATTCGAAAATCAACGTAGACGGGTCAAATTTCCCCGATCCTCTCCCCGCAGTCGATGCAGCAGCCCTGTTAAATATCCCGATACCCGATCCCTTACCGGTTATTGACGGTCGGAATCTGACAAACATAAAGACCGACGAATGGCAGTCATTGCCGGCCGGCACAAATTGCAACTACGTTACAAGTACGTCGCTGAATATTGCGCCCGGAGATTGGACAGGTGAGGCGGAAGCCGGTAGACGGTTTCTGGTTTCGTTCACGAACGCGACTCCTGATGAAGTTCGTGACGTATCAAGTGCAATTTATGATTCGGGTAATGATCTAACGACTGTTGTTTTTTCGGCAACGATGACATCCGGCCTTATAGATACGTGTAAGTATGGTGTATTTACGAGCTACCCAAACGGTGCGATTTCGGCTGCCAATATAGGAGCCGTGCCAGAGAATGGTGGCACTCTGACAAACGGGACGTTATCAAATCCCACGATTACGGACATGTCATCAACGAACGGCACGTTGAACACTGCTACGCTTAACGATCCGTTCATCAACACAGTTAGTGGTGAACAATACTCAACAAAGATCGGCAAAGATGCATTGAATGCATTAGACACAAGCATCCCGCGTTATTCATCGGCGTTTGGGTCTTCTGCGCTTAAATATAGTACAACTGGCGTGGCAAATTCGGCTTTCGGGTATGCGGCATTAGTCGCGAATACGACAGGCCAGGACAACTCAGCATACGGATTTCAAGCCCTCGCATCAAATACGACAGGAAATTCCAATACTGCAATAGGATCGAGAGCGTTATTATCAAACACCGCTAGCGGTAACGCGGCATTTGGAATGGAAACGCTTACATCAAATACGACCGGGGCATATAACACTGCGGTAGGTAATTATGCGCTAAAGAGCAATGTATCGGGGTTATATAATTCAGCGATTGGATATGCGGCACTGGAGAATAATTCGGCTAGCAATAATACGGCGGTGGGTGTTTCAGCTCTTTCGTCTAATACAACAGGGACAGGTAACACCGCCGTAGCATCATCAATTACTGCAAATACAACAGGATCATATAATTCGGCACTAGGATATCAGGCCCTGGGATCTAATGTTATAGGCAACTATAATTCAGCGTTCGGTTATCAAGCGTTAAATGCGAGCACTGCGAGTTTTCAATCGGCGTTTGGTTATTTGGCACTGAAAAATAACACAACGGGGGCATGGGGATCTGCATTTGGGCACGAGGCATTACTATCAAACACGACAGGGGGCTATAACACGGCTTTCGGTGCAACTGCGCTAAGGACCAATTCGACGGGATCGTCTAACACTGCGATTGGTCACGGCGCTTTGTATACTGTGAATAGCGACTATAACACAGCGGTGGGTTTCAACGCAGGCCTTGCGACAGCAACAGGGACAAATAATACATCCATTGGCTATAACGCTAATCCGTCATCTTCAAGTGCAAGCAACGAAGTTACTCTAGGAAATTCTTCTGTAACAGCAATACGCGCTCAAGTCACTACGATAACGGCGTTATCTGATCGACGGGACAAGACGAACATTCGTGATCTCAATTTAGGCCTGGGCTTTGTTTCAAAATTAAGACCTGTGCGGTTTGATTGGGCGATGCGAGATGGCGGAAAATTTGGCATAGAAGATACTGGATTCATTGCGCAAGACCTACAGGCAGCACAATCGGATGGTGACTCATTGCCGGGACTGGTATACGCATCGAATCCCGAACGGCTTGAAGCTGGTTATGGAAAACTTCTGCCAGTACTGGTAAAAGCGATACAAGAATTGAGCGAAAAAGTCGAAGCATTGGAGACATACCACTAATGCTAACGGTCCGCCAACGCCAAGGATTTCTCCGCAACGCGCGAAATCTTTTGCCAACGAAAGAAGGGGGAATGCGAACACGCCCTGGTGTTGTACAGCTACTCGGTGGCAATGTCACATCTGCGGTCGAATGGGCTGGACGATGGGTCGTAGAACAAGACGGGCGCATTGTTGTCGTTGAAGGTTCAGCAACAACGGATATCACATCGGTGGGTTGGTTTTTGCGCGGCGTGAATTTCCAGGCGCTAACACAGAACGCTGAACGTGAAGACAGATTCTACGTGGCGGACGGGTTGCGGCGACTTTGGTATATTGCGATGCGTGGTGCCAACTTTGTTTTCGAGCCTGTCATTAATTCACTATTGGATGGTAGCAATCAGCCGTATGCTATCCCGATACCAACGTGCATTGAAACATGGAAAGGACGGTTGTTCATCGGCTACGGTGAGAATCGTATCCAACATTGTCAATACGACAATCCGGGAGAATGGAATCCGTTATGGACATTGGAAGCACAAGGTGCGCAGAAAGACAGTGTTGAGGCTATACACGGCTTTGGCGACAGCTTAATCATTGGGTTGAGGCATGCTACTTATGCAACACAAGGGGATTCGCCTCTCAATTACTCGAAGCCCAGAATTATTTCATCGGTCGGTTGCGCGGGCGCGAATTCGATAGCGTCAGACGGGCAAGAAATGTACAGGCTTGCGGATAAAGGCGTCTTCACACTGTCGTCAACCGATCCAATGAGCGACGATATCGAGCCACTTTTTAATTCATCAGGGGTGCATTCGTCGATGGTTTTCGACGAGGCGCGTCGTCTGCTTTTCTTCGTGCTGCACGGCAGATTGTTTGTTATGCACGTGGACACAAAACGTTGTGGTGAAATTACCGGGTATCATGTGCGCGGCGTGGTCAAGAGCGACACTGCGATTTGTTTTTATGGTAACAGCGGACTATTCGCACTCGGTTCGGACGACTTGCCGGATCAATTTTTGGATGGTACGCAAAAAGATTATATTTGGTTGTTCGATACGTGGTCCACGATACCGAATCCGTCCGGGGACGGTCGCGCATATTTGGGTGAGTCAATACTGGTTTGCAATGGTTCTCCGCGATCTGGTGTGACTTATGATGTGTATACGGACGGTAAACAACGGTATTCACGAACAGTATCGACAAGCGACGAGACACAGGATACATGGGCAAGCATTGCAACCAGTCCTGGCGAACCGTATCCCGTGCCACCAGTTCGGCGCAGTTTTTCACCGGAATTTTCGGGCACGGTTTTTCGACACGTGTTATTCGGTAGTGCGTATTGTGAGATCGAATCATTTACACCCAACTATCAGTTTGGAGGCGAATAATGCCGATCACGATTGATTATTTTGACGAGACAAACCCGATATCGACAGCGAAAGTTAATGCGAACTTTCAAAAAATCGCGGACTACATCAACTCCGTCGTAGGGTCCCAAGTCATCGACTTTTCGCCCGTTCCCTCCGGCGATGGGTCTGGCCACGTGAGTAAAGCGGGCGACACGATGTTGGGGCAGCTTGTGGTGCCGTCGCTAGTAATCGGCTCGCAACCAGGACTGCATAAAGGGGACTTTGCGGGTATCGCGTTACTGTCGGGGGATACGGTTGTTGCTAACGTGTCGGCAAAAATTGACGAAATTTTAGTAGCGGCTAAGCCGTAACTTGGCACGGGGGTGTTGTTATGACCGCAATGATTGTGTCCGATGTCGTTGACCTGTCTGTGACAGCAACTATTCCGGTCCAAGTGGGCCACGGCCTGGGGCGTGAGGTTGGATTCCTGTGTATATGGGCAGACGACTATGTACAGTTTAAAGTGGACGCCAATGCCTCGGACCAAAATACACTGGTTTTGATTCCCGATGTGACTTGCAATGCGCGCCTAGTGTTGCTATGAGAGAAACTATCGCTATACTTGGTATTGTCAATATTGATGTTTTGTACTTAGCTAAGGAGAACTAAGCTATGCCAGATTATGATATGCGAGACGTGGTTGGCCGTAATCAACCGCAGTCTACACGGTTCCGTGAAGTTGTATTTGAAGTCGATTATGCGCAGCAAAACCTTGCAGTAGGCGACCGTGGGTACATCGGCGATCTCCCTGCGGGGTTTGTCCCGTTGGGGCTTGTGCCGATCAGTCTTAACCCCGAAGGCGAAGCGTGTACCTATGACATGGGCACGGGTGCCGATCCAGATGGTTTTGCCGTCGATCTAAACGCAAATACGGCCGCGAATGGCCAAATGGCCCCTGGTGCGGCAGCTTTGCTTGGCCAACGGTTGTCGGCAAATACAGCGGTATACGTTGCGTTGAACGCGGCTCAACCGCTCATGAATGCCCATAAGGCCAAGTATAGCTTTTGGGGCTACATGCTCGATCTGTGATGTTTGAGCCTCGGCACCCACTAACAAAGCCCCTCACGACAATGTTTTGTCGTGAGGGGTCTTTGTATGAAGGGGCGGGGGATTTACACGCTCCCGTCATCGACTGGTTATTACAGAATGACCAATGGTTAGCGTATGCGAATGGCGTCATTCATGGTTGGGTCGGCTGGTTTTTGCTAGACGACGATAGTCGAGCACTTTTCCGACACGATGGTTTTTTGGACGCACTAGGGCAGAGGTCTATCGAGTTAAGCAAGGGGCGGCACCTGTATATCGCGGAAGCAGTGGTTGCGCCTTGGGCTCCAAGGCAGTTGTTGTGGCAACTCAAAGCGCAGGCAATAAAAGCAAACCCTGGCGTGCAATCGGTATGTGCGCATGTGCGCAGTAAAGGCACTGTTCGTTGGTTAGAGCGGACTATACATTGAGGTGATATATGAGCTTTAGCGGTAGCAATACTGATTCAAGGTCGCGCGTTAGCTCTCCAGAAGAATTGCAAGAGTTTGTTGACGCGCTAGATACCTACACCAACGGACGTATCAAAAACTTCGCCACCACTGCGACCGATGTACCGAACTACAGATGGTTGGGCGAAAGTGAATATGTAACACCGAAACAAATATTAGCACCCAATAACGTGGCGGCGAGTAGCATTGTCAAACCTTGGAATGTTGGGACAGATAAGATTGTGGCTCCTGCTTCGGTAACCGCTAGATCGGTTACGAAGCCAAATAGCGTCAACGCACGGCGCATCAGTAGGCCAAACGATGTGTTTACTCAATCTCTCCAGACGGCAACGATAGACGGTGTGGGCGATGTCAACTATGGCGGGTTCAACTATGATCGGTTGTCGCCTGATCAACTCCGTGCTGTCGGCGGTGCTGGAGCGACACGCGAACTAAAGGCGAACCGCGCGTTGGACAGAGTGTTGAGTGAGATTGCGGGTGACGCGAGCCTAACAACCGCACAAAAAGCCAAAAGCAGGCAAGATGCGGGTTCCGAACACGCATCCAGTATTGATGCGATAGCGAAAGAAACCGAAGCGGCAATTGCCTTGCTCATGGGCGATGAGCAAGGACGCTCGCTGGATGCCAGCAAGTTTAATGCGGGCAAGGCTTTGGAGGCGTCGCTAGCGAATCAAGGCAAGGATAAAGATATCAATATCACGCAAGCGGGCCTGGACTTAGACGCCAATAAAGCTAGTGCCAGCAATGCACTCACGGCTGCTATGGCCAATCAAAGCACGGCTAAGGATATTAATATCCGGGATGTGGAAAATGAACTCGCCGCTGCTTTGTCCAATCAGAGCACGGCTAAAGATATTGGTATCCAGGAAGCATCAAACCGTCTGACGGCAGACTTGGCCAATCAGAGCACGGCTAAAGATATTGGTATCCAGGAAGCATCAAACCGTCTGACGGCAGACTTGGCCAATCAGAGCACGGCTAAAGATATTGGTATCCAGGAAGCATCAAACCGTCTGACGGCAGACTTGGCCAATCAGAATACGGCCAAGGACGTTAATATTCAAAATGGCATAAATCAGGTTGCGGCGGATTCAACCAATTTGAATGCGAAACTACAAGACAATATCGCGTTATTTGATTCGTTTATAAAAGGCCAGCAATTAAGTCTCGATGAAATTGATCAATTGCTAGGATTGTTCGGGCTCGGTAAAGGGCAGTATTCACAGACCTCTGGATACAGTTTTGGTGCTGAGGTTAAATAATGCCATCGATCAACGACATCCTAAACCACGGGTTGCTTGGGTCGCTACAGCGAGATAAAAAGAAAACAGAACTAGTCAATCTACTGACTAAAAAACGCAATCGTGACGATGAGTTATCCGGCGACCTACAATTGCGTAATGCGTCCGAGTTGGGGCCAGAACTCCCTTATCTGACTGAGAAACTTACGCCGGAAGATGAAGTCGCCATGGCAATTGCCTATGACGTGCTGGGCATTAATCCCAACACTCAGGCATTGGCAGACGAAGCAGTGAGTCGAACGGCGGGCAATACGGTACGCAATCGTATGCTAGAAAAGGGCGAACAGGCGACAAACGATCCTATCATGCTAATGAACGCGGGCAACAAGTTATCGGTGTCCCCACGTTTCAAGGCAAACGAAAACACGGTGCTCGATCAATATTCTGGCGAGATAGTTCAAGAAACACCTCTGGGCACTGCCCGAACTGCAAAAACTAGCCAAGAAGCCTTTGGTATCGGCTTGCGCAATGATGCGCTCAGCGATGTGCTAGATACCGTTACAAACGATGCGATGAAGGCTAATATCGCCAATAAGAACAGCGTCGTGCATACCGGGCGTGCGAAAGTCGTGGATAAGAACGGCATACCTCGATATGCGGATTACAGTGTCGGGCTGGACGGACGTGCGCGTTATTCCATTGCTACTGATAGCGAGACCGGCGAACCATTGAAGGCATATAACTCGTCAAGCAGTGGTCGCAGTCATCGGTTAGATAAAAGCAAAAAAACGATCGAACTGGAAGCCTGGGATGCTGCATTAAAACAAGTGCATGACGAGCGAAAATTAGCCCGCAAGCTCGGCGAAAAATATGACAACGATTACAGTACACGCGCACTAAAAGTATACCGTGACCGCTTGAACGATCCGACCGCATTGGCGCCAGGGATGAGCGAAGATCCGAGTATAAGTGAAGATCCAGGTATCGCTTCTCCATCGTCCACCGATATCGAACCAGAAAATGATCCCAATATCACGAGCGCGAGAATCCGCGCGCACAATGACGGGTTTGGTGATCTTGGCCAATGGATACCGGGCAAAGGTTTTGAAGTCTACGAGAACGGAAAACTAATCGGGTATTACTACTAATGCCGTTTGTTCCTCTGTCGAATCGACAAGACGATGAGGAGGTTGTGCCTCAACGTGGCTTTACACCGATCAGTTCGCGGCCCCCCTCTGTCTCCCCTCCTACGGTAGAAAGCGAGCAAGACTTGTTTGCGACGGAACCGCCCTATCCTGGTTTTATGCAGGGCATAAAAACCCAAAATCGTGAGTATGTGGCATTAGATAGGCCGGGATTCTTTGATCGCACAAGCGCGGCGTTTGAAAGTCATGATGGGCTGAGTGCGAACCTGCTCAAATATGCGAGCGACTTTTTACCGCAGGTTGATCCCGTCACAGGCAAAGTCATGAGGCCCGACGAAAATCGTAAAGACCGGGTGTTGCGTGAGCTGGTTGCGAAACGGCAACTGGCGATGCCAGAGGCAGAAACATTCGGGGAAAAGGCGGCGGATTTCCTCGGTGCCGCAGGTAGTGAAATCGTGGACCCCACTGCTATAGCGGCAGGCGGTGTCGGTGCGACCCTCCGTGGACTTGCGCGACTGGCTACATTGTCGGGTGTTGGCGGTGCATATGAAGGCGCCAGTGCTATCGCCGAACAAATGGCCGATCATGGCGAAGTTGTTGATGCCGGTAATGTGGGTATACGCGCGGGGACAGGGGCGGTGGCTGCTCCTGTGCTGGATCTATTAATTCGGGTAGTCGGTACAGGTTTTAAGAAACTGTGGGCCTTACGCAGCAAGCAAGGCGCTGACACGGGCGCTATAGATGAGCAAATTGGCCAAGGCCTAAGTGCGGTTTTCGAAGAAGCAGACAAAACCGGCGTGGCGCGTACAGAAGCCGCTCAAATGCTGGCACGGGTGATAAAGACCCCCGAAGGTGACGTGGTTGCGCCTTCGTCCGATGTTATACGTGCTTTGCCGGGTGAATCTCCAATAGCGCCAACTGAGGCACCGTTGCGTACGAAAGAAGGCGAAGTGTTGCCCGTAGAAAATGCACATCAACAGGAGCAAGGCAAACCCGCAGCGGACTATCAAAATCTCGCTAACGAGTATGAGCGACTGGCCAGAGCGACCAGTGACGAATCGGTGCGTACCGATTTGCTCGCCCAAGCTGACCGGCTTCGCCGACAACGGGTTGCTGAGATTGAAGACGCAAAACCAAAACTAAGCGCAAAGGAAAGAGCCAGACAACGCGCACAACAGATGCGCAAAGTAGATGAGTCTCAAGACGATTTAATCACGGCGATCCGTAAGCTCGGTGGTATTAATGTCGCTGAGGATTCGGATTGGGCGGGGAGGCTAAAGCATCTCTCGAGGCGTGTTCCAGGGTTGCCTGGGATAGAACAAACTTCCGGTGCCGGCCGTTCGCTGGATGATTTGGCTGAATTGCTCTATGGCCGTGGCTATCTCAAGAGCCGGGACAAAAAAGAACTGGAGGACTTGCTTTGGCGAGCCGAAAATGGTGAAAACTTTTATTCCTCTGCGCGTCAAATGTCAGACGATGAGATTGCGCAAATGGACCCGAACTATGGTCGCCCGCCAGAGGATTCCAACTTCGGTAGTGACAGCGACTACACCTTCCACGACAATGATGTTGCGATAGATGACACCGATGCGGAGTTTGTGATTCGCACGGATGCTGGCACTATTGTTCCGGCCCGACCTTTGGACGAGGACGACTTATTACGGATTGATGCGGAGATACGCGCACATGAAGAACGAGAAGCAGAGCTTGACGCCTACTACGAACGAGAACGAGCACTCGAAGAAGGTCAAGGGGAGCGGGAAACCGGCGAGCCTGGACAAACTGAGGGATTTCGCTTATCGGAACGGAGTGAGGATCGAGTTCCGCAACGGGCTAGTATTGAACCCGGAACGGGAGCGGAAACAGATTTCCTCCCAGGCATCGACAAACCCCGACCTGGAGAACAACAACTAGCCGATTTTATTCGCCAGAAAGAGGCGGCTAAGGCCCCTCAAGGCTATGTGGCACCACACCAAGGTGAAGGGGATTTATTTAACCCACAAGCGGGTGCGCAGAAGGATCTCTTGCGTGATGGATTTAAAATCGAGTCGCCAGACGGATTTAAACCTTACTCGCCTTCATCGAACAGGCCGCTACTTTTTCTCCCCGCCGATGCTGACCTGCCTACGCGCAAGGCCGCATTGGATACATTTGGCCGCAAAGTAAAGCATGTGGAGACTGGCACCTTCCCGACCGGCATATCGCGGATTCGTAATAGCGCCGATCTCGCACATGTGATTGCGCCGATCCGCAAAGACGCACAGGAATCCTTTGTAACGGTTGTAACGGATGATGCGGGCAATGTATTGCGCATCGCCAAACTACATAAGGGCAGCCAACGAGAGGCAAGCGTAGATCCAACATTGGTTGCTGGCGTGGCGGCGAATACGAAAGGTGCAAAGGCTGCGTGGATTGCACACAATCATCCCACGGGCGGCGTTTCACAAAGTGAAGCCGATAAAGTATTAACCTCGAAGATCCATGATCTTCTCCGGGGCAGTGGTGTTGAGCTGAAAGGATCGGTTGCCATTGCTCCAGGCGGCAAGGTGCATAGCCTGTTTGGCGAGGGGGTTGAACTTAATAGCGTACCTACAAACGCACAAGCCCGTTCGGGCGTTATACCTGTCACTGAACGACGGTTGGTTGGGCAAGAAACGCCTCATGAACCGATAGAATCCGTAGACCAAGCCCACGCGGTTATGAACGAACTGGGTAATAATCAAGATGGTGTTTTATTGGTAGACGCACAGAGTCGCCCAGTCGGCTTTTTACCAATGACAGTGGATGAAATGCGCACCTTGCGCAGTGGCGAACAGGGCGGTTCTCAGCGGCTCTTACAGGCATTGGATGAGACACAGGCCGATGGTTTTTTTGTGCGGTCGGACTCTGAGGCGGTCGCTGGAAACATGAATGCGTTCGCGTCTGCAACAAAAAAACGCCTTGTTGATGTGGTTGACAGTTCGGGCAAGTCACACCAAACCAAAGAAGGCATCCCAGAACAATCCACGTTCTATTCAAATCCGTTTGGTGTGGCGGCTAAGGAAATTGCGCGGGATTTCGTGCGAGAACCGGGTCGCAATCTCGCGGCGGCTATTGCTGGTGGAACGTATGCAGGCACAACGTCCGAACATGAGATGGGCAGCCCTGAGTGGTGGCTGGATGTAGGCAAAGGTGGAGGCCTGGGGCTGTTGATCTCTCAGGGCGGTCGTGCGGCAAAACTGTGGGGACCGGGGAGCATTGCGGATAAAGGGCGGGTAAAACTCGGCAATGCGATTGAGCGACTACCGTTGATCGGTCGCGGTCCTGCTGAGGTGCGTGAGCTCAAGCGCAAGCAGCGATTGATGCGCCAGTTATTGGATCGGCAAACCGAGGAAGTGGGTAAGTTTTTGCTCAAGAACTTCAGCCCGAGCGAGCGTGCTCAAATGGCCGATCTCATTGAGAATCGCGGAATCATTCAGGACTTCAACCTAGTGCATCGTCAGGCCGCAATTCTCGACGATTATTTGGTGCAAGCGGGTGAGCGCATGAAAGAACTGGGTATGCTCCCAGAGGAATTAGAGACGGGCGGCTATCTGCATCGTTACTACGCAAAGCATCTTGGCTTGGATAAGGACTTTCGTTTGGCCAAAGGGCAAACACTGTCTGGATCGTATTCGATTGCACGCGGGAAAGATGAACTCATTGATCGCAATTACATGAGTCCTCGCGCTCAGTCGGTCATGAACCAGGTAGACGAGGTGCGCAGTGAAATCCAGACATTAGAAAAGTCACGGTCGGATTTATTGGGCGCCGATAATAATGCGCGGCTCAACGATCTGCGCGCCCAACTACGGGATCTGAAAAAGAAAGAGTTAGTGGAATATACTGGTGGCGAAAACGGGAAACTACGGTCGTTCTTTTTCCTGAAAGATGAAGTTGCAAGGTTGGCCCGTGAGGACGGGTCTATCGTCGGGTTTGAAGGTGGACCTGGACCCGGACTTGACCCGACTTTAGGGCCTGTTGCCAAGCTGGACGGTACATTCAGTCCTACGGAACGTGTATGGTCGATCCGTGGCACGCGTAAGGGGCAAGCGTTGTTGCATCGGGATTGGACGGATGCTGAGCGTCATGCCTGGGGCGAGATTAAAGACGCAGGTTATCGTTACGTTCGCGGCATGGGCGAAGTGTCGCATGACCTCAGTTTGGCTACGCTGTATAAGACGGTTGCTGATCGCAGTGCGTGGGCGAGTAAAGACCCGATACCGAACTGGAAGCAGGTGCCCGTCACGGCTGTTGGTGGTTCGCCAATGAAACGCTATGGCGCGTTGGCGGGGATGTATGTGCGCCCTGACGTGTGGAATGGCATAAGCCGTTACGGTCGCAATCTCAAAGTGTTGGGACCCGTTGGCGATACCAAGATTCCCGGCACTGGCGTTACGATAGACCAGTTTTATCGTGCGTCTGTCAACAAGTGGAAGTTATACAAAACTGTCTATAACCCGGTCACGCATTTAAACAATGCCTTCTCAAATGTGGAAATGCTTTACATGGCGGGGTATTCCCCTTTCGATCTCGCCAAGGCGTTTAATTTGGCGCGGCAAAATGAAAAATCGGATGTCTGGGTAGAGGCCAGAGAAAACGGGTTGTTCGGTGCGGATTGGTCCAGTTCGATCACGTCTGCGGACGGAGGTAACGCAAAAGCAATTGCAGATCTTGCCGACGAATTGTTAAAGCAACCGGAAATTCCGGACGCCATTCTTTCGACGGATATTATGATGCGGGCCAAAGAGTGGTATATCAATTCCCGCAATGCTGTGAGCGAAGCCGATGGTAAGTTTGCTAGCGGGGCGGCAATAGCGAAAGCGATGAGAGAGCCCGCTTTGAAGGGATTGAAAGTCAGCCTGAAACCTGTGACTGCGGCAGGCAATGCAGCACAAAAACTGTACCGCTTCGAAGATGAAATATTTAAATTGGCGGTGTATCAAGCTGAGCGTGCGAAGGGCAAAAGCCCGGAACAATCGGTTACGACTGCGCAGCAATTCTTCTTTGACTATAACGATCTCCCTACCGTGGTGAAAGCAATGCGGGACTTCCCGGTTGGATCGCCTTTTATCAGCTATACCTACCTTGCAATACCGGCAATTGCCCGCAATGTCGTACACCACCCAGAGCGTGTGTTGGCTCTGGTTGCTGCCTATGAGGGCATGAATTACGCGGCGCTGTCTGCCGATGGGGAAGCTGGCCCTGGGGAATATTGGGCGGCTGAGGAGGCGCAAAATACAGCCAGTCCACCTTGGGATAAAGGCCGCGCAGCCTGGGGCGCACGCAATACCGTAAATCTACCTAATGTGCCATATCTACCCTCCCTGGACGGTTATCGCTTGAGCATGGCGCGTATGCACGCCATGGGTAATCCGTTTATGGCAGAGTCGGGTAATCGAGCGGCGTCTGTACCGTATGCGTCATGGTGGGGATCTGATTTGTTGGGATCAAACCCGTCTCATGCGTTATACGATATCCTGATTAATGAGGATTGGCGGGGCAAGCCTATCTACAAGGAGGGTGCAACGGCAGAAGATAAGCGGGCCGCTTTGGCTAACTATCTGTACCAAGCATGGTCTCCGTCCAATCCACTAACTCCTGGCGGCTACCACCAGCAAAAAATCATCGAAGGGCTGGCAACGGACAAAGCTCGAGCCGAATCAGCGGGCGAAGATCCAGGGCTGGCAGGCTTTGTTGTGGAGACCGCTAACGGTGTTGCTGAGGCGTTGGGCATGCAGGGCTTCACTGGCATTGACGGCCTGGGTTACGAGATTGAAAGCCGGGATGCGATACTCGGTTCGCTCGGCGTTAAGTTGCGCCCTCAGCGTTTTGCTGAGTCGATTTCGTTCGAGAAACAGGACATCGAAAAGGCAATGAAGGACAAAGATCGGTGGCTAGATAGCAAAGCGTTATTGGCGAATAAAGGGCGACTTTCTGAGTCTCAGTTGGAAAAATATCGCGCTCAATATGAGCGCGATATCCAACGTCTGAATGATAGATTAAATAAGATCAACGAGGCTGAGGACTACTTAACCCCTTCCCCGTGAACAATGCACCCCTCCACTACATATAAAACTTCATGTAGCAGTTTCCCCACTGCTTGACATATATTTTGGTTTATAGCTTGATCCCTGCCTTTTAGGTAATCGGCGACCATATTGAGCATGGAACAGGCTTCATGCGCAGTATATTGGTTATTTTCGTGCATTTATTTCCCTCCATTAGAGTTGGACTAATATTTATATCAATATAATTAGGGTATTTATATACTACTAAAGGAGTAGGTTTATATGATTTATGTTGCAAGGTTATTGTATTCATTATGTTTATTAACGGTCGTTAGTTGCGCGACATCCACAAAATTAGACGCTTGCAACCGCCGCCGCGTTTCGCTATTTATGTTCTTGAGCAAAACCTGTAATGGAGAATCCACGATGAAAGTAACCTCATTGTCTACTTATAGACGACAAAATGTTGCCACTAAAGCAACACTTAATACAAAACATGTTGTAGTAGCTACTGTCACACCCATTTATAGAATAAGCGACAATAATATAATGACTACCTACAACCCCAACAACTTCGACGCCCCCGGTTCTACGGTCTTTCGCATGCGCGAAAAACTAGGCTGGTCTCAACGTCGATTGGCACAAGAGTGCAACCCAGAGATAGACCACACCACCATTCGACGGGTCGAACACAATAACGGCTACACCCAAGACACACTGGAACGTATCGCTTCAGCGTTCTCCCGTGGCTATGGACGCCGTTTAACCGTGGCCGACTTGTTCATTCACCCGAAAATAGCTGAGTTCAATGAGCTACCTGACGCCGTGCAAGATCGCATTGCACAAGGGGTACACGAAGCGGCTATTGCCTATAGATTTACAAAACCCAAGGCTAGTTAAGGCCAATTCAATCCCCAAAAAGCACCCTAGATAAAAAAATGTTGCGCTGAACGAAACATCATACTAAGCTAAGTGTTGTTTTCAACGCAACAACTAAATAACCGTAGGTGTTTTTATGGAAACAGTCAATGTATCTGGGATCACAGTAACCCCGATTGTTGTACCCGATCACGGGCCGCGCATCATGGTGGATGGTAAATCTATGTCCCCAGAGCA
>JAOUMY010000021.1 GCA_029881255.1 Gammaproteobacteria bacterium
TAACTTCGGTCGCCGCTATAACTACCCATATGGACCCTTCCACCCCCCCGGGTAGTTTTCTGTGTCCAGTACCCCCCCTCCCCCCCTGGGCCGCGAACAATTTTCCAGACTCAGGAGTTTGCTTGGGGAAGTATTGCAACAGGAGTGTTACATGACTGACCAGCCTTGCTGCACTGCTGTGAAGTCTTGCTGCAATACCCCTGTGAGCATGAACCCTCTCCGTCACGACCAAAACATGTAGAAACTATAATTTGTACATGTTTCCTATATTGCAGAGCCTTGCGGCTTGCCTATGGACAGATTCGCTCCCATAATATGTAATTATTATCAATATCGTTAGATTTCTACACGGAAAGGAGGGAGTGACATGCCAAGAGAAGGAAAAGCCAAGGTACTCACTGAAGAAGAACTCAAGCGTTTGCTCAAGCTGGTATCCACTGACAGACACGCCTCGAGAAACACCGCCCTACTCTATATCAGCTTTGGCCTGGGGCTACGGGTAAAGGAAATTGCTGCGCTTAGTATCAGGGATGTTTTCACCGAGGCTGGTGAATTGCGAGAGGAGCTTAACCTCATCCGCAGGATGACCAAGGGCGCGAAACAACGTCATGTCTATCTGACTAACCCCAGGGTCAGATCTGCCCTTACAGCCTATCTCACAGAGCGACGGCAACTGGATGGGGCAACTTTCCATCCTGACGCACCATTGTTCAGGTCCCAAAAGGGACTCAGGTTTTCACCCAACAGCTTGCAGCAAGTGTTTCAGCGAATGTTCAAGAGCGCCGGTATCGAGGGGGCCAGCTCCCATTCGGGTCGTCGTAGTTTCGCAACCACATTGATTGAGAAGGGCGTGGACATCAAGGCGGTGTCGAATCTGATGGGCCATAGCAGTATTGCCATGACAGCGCAGTATGTAGAGGACAACCCGGCCAGGTTGAAGAAGATATCAGAGGGTGTGTTGTAGCGGAGGTTCGTACAGTGTTGGACACCCCATTGGACACTTGTCGTACAGTTGTACAGTCTCTGTCCAATACCTCCCGAACCCCGTGACGCGCGCGTGCGCGTGAGGTGTGTCCAATTGCTAGAAGCTACAGTGAGATCAACATTCTTTGTCGACATACTGCTTTAGATTTCGCAGAGCGGTGAGTCTACCCTGTGGAGTTTTGGGTCCTGTGGAAAGTCCTCCGTGAAGCCTGCACCTGCCGTTTGGAAGCGCTTTACACTGGCAGGGGGCTCCCTTTCGGGTCCTCGCATTACAAGTTTGCTTGCGCCTCACACCGAATTACCTCTGACCCAGATATTCAAAATAGATAAGTTGCACGGTTGTTCTTCCTTAGTTGGAGCAACCATGCAATTCAATATATTCCCCGCCTGATCAGGTTTCGGACAGACGACCTAAACGGGTATCGCTATTTTACCAGGATGTCGTTTTGCGGGTTGCACTGTTGCGCCTCCTTAGCGCAAGCAACCGTGCAACAACTCCACTGCCTATGCAGCTTCTAGCAATCCCTCCTCTCTGGCACGCTTCAACATCCTAGATATAGTTGATTTATGCTTTCCGACCTCAGCGGCTATGTCCGTTTGAGACAAACCCTCCTCTGCCAAGTCTACCACTCGCTGAAAGAGAGTATCTTGTACCTTCGCATAGTCCCAAACAATATTGCCGGAAGGGTCAATCGTCATCTTACATTCTAGGGGTTCGCTATCATCTCCGCTAAAGCTCCGAGCCTTCTCGAAGTGAACCTCGAAACGTGCTCCCTCGGAAGGACTATAGTCACCAGGCCTCTTCAGCCCAATCACAGTATCCAACACGTCTTCCTTCGCGCTAGTACCCCTCTGGCCACCGTTTTTTCCGCTGTGATGGATAAACAGAATACTGAGTCCTGCTGCCCTTTTCCCCAGAATCCAGTCTTGTACTGGCCTCCAGGACTCCGCGTCATTTAACTTTCCTCCACTGGCGATCGTGGCGAGATTGTCAATGATAAGCAGATCGCAACCTTCCAGAAATGGCTCCAGCAACTCCTGATCTGTGGTGGAGTACAAATTGAAATGCGGTCTGCCTTTTGGCTGAAGGTCAGGCGTCATTATTCGTAGCCGTTCTGGTATGCCAACCTCATTACTCTGTACGATTTGCGCAAGGCGTTCCTGTAGCGAACGTGCAGACATTTCGCCATCCAGATACAGTACCGACGCAGGCGCTGGTGCGTTCCATCCAAACAAACTACCGCCACTTGCTACTGCCACCGCAATATTGAGGGCGACATAAGTCTTGCCTACCCCTCTATACGCGTGAATCATCGTCAAACCCTGCCTGGGTAGCCATGGGGCCAGTAGGTACTCCCGTTCCGGTAGATCCAGCTTGAGGAAATCTGGCAAGGTTATGACCTTTGGTTCATTCGATTCCGTTTCGAGTTCTACCACCTCCTCGATGGGGGATGCACCATATTCCTTGCGCGGCAACGCTAGCACATCTACCGCTCCACGACTTGCATCCATGCGAAGCCAGTCATACACGTCTCCTTTTTCAGGGAGCCCCAGGGCTTCAACGTCTATCAACTCTACGGTGCATCCCAGCTCCTTCAGCCTAGTACCGCAGCAATCTGCGTAACCTCTACCGGCTTTGTCGTTGTCAGGCCAAATCACCACCCTTCTCCCTGCAAGCGGATGAAAATAGGCACTACTACCCGATTCGGCTCCTCCACTAGTGATCGCGAGGATACCCTTACTGATCAAGATGTCCGCGCACTTTTCACCTTCCACCAGAAAAATTTCCTCATCTGGCTTCTGCGGGAAGCAGTTATGAATGTTATAAAGTGGCTTCCTTCCCTTCTGAAAGTCGGGCTGACCAAACTCGTAGCCTTTTTCAGTCAGGTGCATAGGGCGAATCCATTTCTCGCCCGTTTGCTCATTTTCTAACCGTATTACCCAATACTGAGGGTTTCCATACGGGTCCGTGTAAACATGCAGCGCCTTTGGCACGTAGCCCTTCTCGATCTTGTGCTTTGACAGCCGCCTGGCCGCGTCTTTAGGGGACTCATCTGATATTGCTCCAGCCATGTTTACTACTCCCATGCATTAAGGTCTTGCGCAGCAGCTTTAAAGCTCAGGCTATGAAGCCGTCTATGGAAGTCGAGGACATCTCCCCCTTTTGCGCCACAAGCCATACACTTGAAAGCCCCCTTGTCGACGTTAACCCGCAGCGACGGCTGAGTATCATCGTGGAAAGGGCAAATAGCCGTTTTCCATGTACCACGTCCGTTGAGCTTTATGCCCTGCTCCTTGAAATATGTGCTCGGGCAAGGCAGCGATTCGCGGCGAAATGGGTACCTGTTCCATGGATTATATGCATTACTGCTACGGAGAGTCATTTCACCCTCCTATCCACTTTCATCAATGCTAAGTGGCTAACTTTTTTGGCGATCCAGGAATCGATCTCAGATTCCCTCCACCCAATGGCACGGTGTGATAGTTTTATTGGCGCAGGAAAGCTCCCCTCACCAACCATCATATAGATGGTACTTTTTGACATGCCAGTACGTCGGACGACGTCTGGAAGACGTAGAACTATATCGGACATCTTCACCTCTTTTAGGTTGTTAATGGAAGAGGGAAGTTTAGATAGGGTGATATACGAAAAAGAAATGTCTGGCTAAGGGCTAATTACTTTTTTGGCGCTTTGCTTTGACAACCCCCCCTACATAGCTTGCGGATAACATCTTACCGTTTTCCGCTGTAACGTCAGCACAGGAGAGCAGGTCCACTATTAGCACATTCCTATCAGAAAAATTGTCAGGAACAAATTTAGAACAGTCGCGTACTATTCCCGCCCTTACCCCTGAGATACCCTTCTTAGCGGCGCCGCTGTGTGATATGCATTCTTTCTTGAGCACATATTCTTGAAGATAATCGACGCTGGCCGGAAAAATTTCCGTCAACGGCGCGGTTTCGAAATATCTGGCAAGTTGGTGCATATCCATTAAAACAGACTCTCCGGAATATAACCGAATGGCTTGCTTACTACCCCAGATCAGCTGGGGGCCAAAGTTAGGGCCTTGGCCTAATTGCGCAAATTCAGCAGCTTCCCGTATCTTGCGCACAATTTGGTCTCTATTATTTTCCCAATACTCGAGTCTTTCGTGCTCACGAATATGCCAATTCACATCGTATTGGTGGTTGACGGCAAGTTTCCAGGTATTTTCCAATTCCGTAAACCGACGTAGAAAGCTTAGAAACCTTCTTTCAGGGTTATGAGTACGGGGATCAACTATATATGCAGAAACCAGTTTCGTCAGCGCATCACCCTCCCACAGCGAGGTGTTTTTTATACCGTAATGCCGAAGCCCATAAGCCAAAACTTCCGTTACCTGTTCGTTGATACTATCGTCTGTTGGAATTTCTAGCTTAGAATTTTCGACAAAGGCTTGCATATCTGTGGTGTACTTCATCACTGGACACTCTCCTCGGGGATAACGCTGAAGAATAAACATGTGCATGTGATCCAAAATCACACTGTGGGGGACTTCCTGGGGGACCCGCAGAAACAAAAAACGCCTAACATATTGATATGAAAGGCGCTTTAATCGTGTAATGGCGGAGAGGTAGGGATTCGAACCCTAGGAAGGTCACCCTTCAACGGTTTTCAAGACCGCCGCTTTCGACCGCTCAGCCACCTCTCCAAATTGTTGTCACATTTACACTGTCTATATGCAGTTGCGGCCGTGATCCGCCGAAGCCGCGTAAGATACCGAAAACGTGTAAAAAAGGCCAGCCATTATTGGTAAATTTCTCAAGCTATTGTCATTCCCGACCGAACTGGTATCCTTTGAACCATCTTTATGGAACCTGGTCTTACTAAACTGTTGCAATTGAAGGAGAGTTTAATCACATGAATCCCGTGTATTCCAATACAGGCGTTTCAGTTGTCCCTAAAAACAAGGTGTTACGTAATACCTACACCTTACTTTCACTGACTTTGGTGTTTTCTGCCATCACTGCCGGTATCTCGATGTTTATCGAAGTACCCTACGGTGTATCGCTTTTTACTAGTATTGGCGCCCTGGTGCTGATCTGGTTTGTGCTTCCACGTACCGCAAATTCCGCCGCCGGCCTAGGCGTCGTATTCTTGATTACGGGTATGTTGGGCTTTGGCCTTGGGCCGATGCTTAGTCACTATCTTGCGCTACCTAATGGTGGGCAGTTGGTGATGACGGCGATGGGTGGTACCGGCGCGGTATTCCTCGGTCTTTCCGGCTATGCACTGGCGACACGTAAGGATTTCTCTTTCCTCGGTGGCTTCGTGATGGCGGGTATGATTGCGGTGCTGGTTACAGCGCTGGCGAATATCTTCCTGGAAATCCCAGCCCTATCACTGGCGATCTCCGGTGCGGTTATTCTGCTGATGAGTGCTTTCATCCTGTTTGATACCAGCCGTATCGTTAATGGCGGTGAGACCAACTACATCATGGCGACGGTTGGACTCTATCTCAGCATCTACAATATCTTCGTCAGCTTGCTGCAAATCCTTGGTGTTTTCGGTAGCGACGACTAATTTCTTGTACGTTTTCATAGCCCTGACCGCTTTGGCGGTTGGGGCTTTTTAATTTCCGGTGGAGAGTTTATGGACGATTGGATGAAGATACTGTCAGCGATTTTTATCGTGATGATGCTCGTCTACCTTTTTCCGCGCGCCAAACAGATGTTTCAGGATAGTAAAAAGGCCACCACGAAAGACTGGCAATCGGCTTTGATCCCTTTGGCAATGGTCGTGTTGTTTATCGTATTCCTGGTGATGTCGGTTAGATAAGCCAAATGTTTGTCTATCGTTCGACTTTAAAGCGAATCCAATAGCTTTAACTTTTTAGTTAATTTCCACTCCTACCTCATAACACCTTGGTGCTAGTCAAAGAATTCTTTGGGCATATCCACGCATTCAATGATGCATTTAAGAATTCGTTAAAATGATTGGTATGTAATGTTCAGGCTTTTCGTAAAACAACAACAATACTGAAAAGTCTGCCGCAGTTTCACCACCGGCTTTGCCGGTGGTACTTCTTAATTTCTCCAAACAAGAAAGTCGCTGTTCCAAATCCGGGGCTATTTGCTATGCTCGCAATAGACGTTAATTCTAAGAATGCGACTTTCCCGATGAAACAGTCAACTGTGTTGCTTTTTCTAATTCTAATCCTTGCGTCGGGCCTATGTTTTTCCAGCCAACACGGGCAATACGCGTTGAATTTGAAACTTTACGGTTTAACACACCACATCAACAAGAATTGGTTTCTTCATCCCGGTGCAGAAGTCGATGCCGATTACTATCTCAATGATCAATTTCTACTGCGTGCAAGCGCTGCCACCTACCAGGACTCTGGCGGTTTCTGGTCAGGCTTTTTTCAATTGGGTGTTTATCTGGAGGCCAACAAGTTTGATCGCATGTTGTTCCGCATGGGCATAGGCCCGACCTATATCTGGCGCGAAAACTGGTGGACCAAAACCACTGGCTATCAAGGCAATGCCTTCTATGGCAAAACACCGCAGACAGGCGCCTTCGAAACCAACTTTCTGTGGTATGGGGGTTATCTGGAGTTTGAATGGATTTATAGTAAAGATATACGTTTTATTTATGCGATTGTGCCTGGGTATCCGGTGATTATTGTTAATAATGTTGGTTTGCGTTGGATGTTTTAAAAAAAGCAATGCGAGTTTCTTATTAACGCCGCTATTGCTTGCTAGATGGAATATCCAGCTACGTAGTATCCTCTGTGTGAGTTAGCTAGTGAGCAAGAGCAAGGCAAAAACGAATGAGCAAGCGCAGTTTACAGATAGTAAATGAGCATTGCGAATTCGTTTTTAACGCAGCTATTGCTTGCTAGATGACTTACACAGAGGATACTAAAAGCGGATGCTTGCCTGGAGTATTACCACATTATCTTGCACATTCCGCTGTCGACTCGCTTCCGGTTGATGATACAGAACCGGGAACTGGCGCAGTTGATAACTTGCCGAGATATCAAGAAACAAATGGGAATAGAATAACGGAATTAAAATTCCGGCGAGGGGTTCCACTCCCCAGACCACTGCATCTTCATCAGTGGAATCGAGACCGCCAATTTCTCCGTATAGCACGACATGTATATTCACTTTTGATCCGAGATATACGCCCCACGAGTTTGGTGAATAACGTGGATGCCATTTGAATTGGGTAAACAAGGTATCGATCGAATACTCTTTCGTGGCGCCCTGATAGTCAAAGCTCCGTGACATCAGATTGAAACCGATACCGACACCAAAGTTATTATGAACTCTGTAGAGCGTCGCCAGTTCAATTTGACGACTGTAGTTGAATTGCGTGTTGCCGACCTGCTTGGGCGTAACCATACCGACACCAACGAACATCGACAGTGGGAGTATATTGTCTGTTTCACGATGTTTGGCATGAGCAGGTGAATTCGGCATGAGGCAGAAAACGATAAACGCCAATGCCAGATATCTACTGTTCATCATTTTCGCTCAAAGACGGCAATCGATTCGACGTGGGCCGTGTGTGGAAACATATCCATTACGCCAACTTTACGCAATTTATAGCCTTGACGATTGACAATTTCATCAATATCGCGTGCTAGTGTAGCGGGACCGCATGAGACATAAACGATACGCTTGGGTTTCAATTTTTTCAGAAACTGCGCCACTTCCAAGGCACCACTGCGTGGTGGATCGAGCAATAATTTATCGACACCTTGTTTCGCCCAAGAAAATCCCTGAAAATCTTCATAGAGATTGGCGACGTGAAATTCTATGTTTTCGATATTATTGCGCCGGGCGTTTTCCCTGGCGCGTTGAACCAGACCTGCCTCCCCTTCCACACCGATTACATGTTTGACGCGCGTAGCCAAGGGCAAACTAAAATTTCCCAGACCACAAAACAAATCCATCACTGTGTCATCAGCTTGCACATCGAGTAGTTCGAGTGCCAGGGGAATCATCTTGCGATTAATTTCCGTATTGACCTGGGTAAAGTCGGACGGGAGAAATTCGATAGTGAGACCAAATTCATCAAGCCTGTACGATAACGGCTCCGGCGATTGCGGCGATAGACAATGTATCGTATCCGGGCCACCGGGTTGGAGCCAGATCTGAAACTGGTGTTGTTCGCCAAACGTTCTTAGATTTTGTAGATCGCTTTCGTTCAGGGGTGACATGTGGCGAAAAATCAGAACTTGTACCTCATCGCCGATAGATACTTCGATTTGTGGAATCTCATTGTAGATAGAAAGACTGGCGATGAGTTGTGACAAGGCCTCCAGGTGAAGCCCGACTGTTGGATACAAAACCTCACAACGTGCCAGGTCGGCAAGATACGGACTTCTACGTTCGCGAAACCCTACCAGTACTCTTTCCTTCTTTTCAACGTAACGCACACCGAGACGAGCCTTGCGACGATAGCCCCAGGGTTCGCACCGTAGAGGCGGCAAAACTTCTGGCGGTTCGAGGTGAGCCATTTTTCGAATATTGTCGAGTAGGCCTTTTTGTTTAAATTTGATTTGTTCCTCAGCTGATAGGTGTTGCAGGCTGCAACCACCGCACAGTCCAAAGTACTCGCATTTGGGTTCAACTCTTAGGTCGGAGGCTGTTTTGATTTCGAGTACATGCCCTTCGTCATAACTGCGACGCCGTTTATGAATCTTGTAGACGACCTCTTCACCCGGTAAAGCACCGTCGATAAACACGACTTTTTCGCCCTGCCGTGCCACTCCTTTACCCTCGTGGGATAAATCATCGACATTAGCCTCGAAAGGCTGGTTGGGGATTTTGCGTTTGGCCATAAGAGATCCAGGTATGCGTAGTTATAGGTAATACTATCGGGTGGAGATTTTAACATTAACCGCAGGGGATGAAAGCAGGAATTTCCACGGCGGAAAAAAACAACCCTGTGTCCCGCACTTTAGCTACAGCGCTTGGGCAAGCGGTCGTATTGTGGCTAAAGCAGGGATACAGGGTTAATGGGTAGAACACACTCGCGCCGCTTTTTGGGCTTTGTTGTTTTTATTATCGCGCGGGTTCTGTTCTACTACCGGTGTCGCCGTTTCTATTTGTTATTTTTTGCTCGCCGGTAGTGTTTGTTGTGCATACCGTTCCTTCCTTTGGATGGACTCCTTGTTGTTATTTGGTATGCAGCGTTGTTACTTGTTGAACGAAACTGTTTTACATTCCACTATGCCTCCCTTTTTATTATTGTTTGTGTTTCGCAGAAACTGACGATCTAGCACATACATCTTCCTTGATCAATTGTCCTTGTTGTTATCTTTTGTGCCTGGTCATCCCTTGACTACGTTAGCGATTTTCTAGTGACCGTGTTCAGTCACTACACGCAATTCCTTATCGTCAGTCTTTCCGCTGTGTCACTTCCTGTGAAAAACCGAGACCTACAAAATAGATTTGGCGCGCACTTCCTTCCTTGGATTTATTCCTTGTTGTTTTTGCTTGCGCCTATCTATGTTTGTAGCTGGTGTCCCTCCTCCTTGATCTCGGACTTTTCGAGAGATCATTTTCACTTCCCTTGTGAAATAGAAATCAGTTTTTATTGTCTCGCGCACATTCCTTCCTTGGTGATTAGTCCGTATTGTTTTTCTGTGCGTGGAAGTTTCTCTTATTTTCGTAATCCTTACATGCGCTCCCTCCATTGCTATTTTTATTCGTCGTATGTCTATCCCTGGTCTGCGTCCTTGCCAAGCTATTCATCCCGAACAGTCTATCGTCGCTTTCCTTATTGTTTTTCTTGAAAGTTTTATATCGCGCTGCGGAAAAACATCATTGTTTTCTTGCCAGATGCAAGTTGCAACCTTCTTCCCTGAAACAACTCCGTTCGTACTTTTTAAGCAAGTAGCGAATTGGCGTCGATATTACTGCCTTCCCTTTGCATTCGTCTTACAGATAACATCGCACCGAGGCCTGAAAGTACTAGCCAGAGGCTGGCAGGTATAGGTACAGTTGTTGTTTCTGAAGGATTTTCTGCGAAATCGACGGTAATTGAAGAAAGTGAAAAATCGTCATAGGTGTTGATGGGAGCGAAACGAAAAAGTGTTCCACTGAATAGCATATCGGTGAATTCCATTTCGCTTATTCCTGTATCGCTGGCGTTTCCACCAGGAATGGCACTATCGAATTTCAACTCATCGTCGACAAATAGTTGAAAATCATCATTCGTTCCGATTTGTGAAAAGCTCGCATTGAGCAATGACACGGATTGATTGAATTGTAGATAGAGCGATTCGTCTGGTCCGTAGGCATCCAGTTCTGTGTTATCACTTCCGCCCGAATATGCACCGATACCATTGCTGTCTTGATAAAGATCAACCGCCGTTTCAGTATCACCGGAAATTTGTTTTGCGCTCAACGCGAGTGACAAACTACCTGAGTGATATGCAAGCAGATCCGTAGTCAATGCGGTGTTGCTGGCAAAACTAAATTGAACAGGAACTGCAAAGGTGTTGGTGGATAGTAAAAGGCTTGCGCCGATGAGTGTCACTTTTATGACATGAGAAAACATCACAATACTCCTTTCTGTGTTTTATTGGTTTTGTTTTGGAGGGCGCATGCTAGTGGTTTTGGACTTAAAAAAAGATTAAACCTAAAATAAGTTTTCATTTCATGATTATTTTTCACCTAAATTTTTGGTTTAAGCTTTTGTTAAACTCACTGGGATTAAATGAGCAGGCTTTTCATCAATAACAACAACTCTTGAAGAGCTCACCCCTATAGATCCACCGGCCTTGGTCGGTGGATTTTTATTTTGTTTGCGTAAATATTTTTCCTTTGAAAATCGCCGTGAATACATCCCTGTAGGCTCGAACGCGCCGTCCATGGCGCGTACGTTTTCACACGCGCCACGCCTCATTGGCCTTTAGAGTGAGTGCGAGATTTGGGTATAGGAAAACCAGGCTTTGGATTCTGTCTAAGGAACTCGGGGCATATCATTTGATGTAGGTACTGCGCATTGGCGTCGCGCCGCTATAGTGTCACCGATAACCCTCTGATTCAAATAAGGTTTTATTCCGCCGGAAAAACCCCAGTCGAAAGATAGCGGTCTCCCCGATCGCAAATGATCGCTACAATCACGGCATTCTCGACGGTCTTGGAAAGCTGTAAGGCCGCTGCAACCGCGCCACCGGAGGAGATGCCGCAGAAGATTCCTTCTCTTGAGGCTAGGGCACGGGTCGTGTCTTCGGCGTCCTGTTGAGACACTTCCAAGGTCTCGTCTACGCGGCTGGCATCGAAGATTTTCGGTAGATACTCTTTGGGCCAGCGACGTATACCGGGGATGCTCGCCCCTTCTTTCGGTTGCACGCCAACGATGCGTATATTCGGATTCTGTTCTTTGAGGTAACGCGAGGTGCCCATGATGGTGCCGGTGGTGCCCATGGCGCTGACGAAGTGGGTGACTTTTCCCTGGGTATCGCGCCAGATTTCCGGGCCGGTCCCTTCATAGTGGGCGAGCGGGTTGTCCATGTTGCCAAACTGATCCAGGACCTTGCCCTTGCCTTCGGCCTCCATCTGTTTGGCCAGATCCCGCGCACCTTCCATGCTCTGCTCTCGGGTCACCAGAATGATCTCGGCGCCATAGGCGCGCATCGAGGCGCGACGTTCGACACTCATGTTGTCGGGCATGATCAGGATCATGCGATAGCCCTTAATCGCTGCGGCCATGGCCAGGGCAATACCGGTGTTACCACTCGTCGCCTCGATCAAGGTGTCGCCGGGCTTGATCTCACCCCTCGCCTCAGCATGCTGGATCATACTCATCGCCGGTCTGTCTTTGACTGAACCTGCGGGATTATTGCCTTCGAGTTTGACCAGGATGTGGTTGCTGGTCTCACCGGGCAGGCGTTGCAGGCGAACGAGAGGGGTGTTACCGACGAAAGATTCTATGCTAGGGAAGGTCATATAAAGTTCAGTCTAAACATGGGTATGGGAGGAAATATAACACAGGCAACGACCGATACTGTAGATAGCGACATCGTTTCGGGTATGACAAGCACATGATTCGCCCCGCTCCCACCCATCGCCACCTTCACGTATAATGCTCGGCAAGCACCTCAACACAACAAGATATAAATCATGGAAAACAATAGCCCACCACAAGAGTTTCTAGAGGGACTCGAGATCGCACTCATGATTGCTAGCCGCAAGGCGCAGGAAGTGAAGCACGCAACGGAATTTCTTGACGCGATGAGCGAGGCCCTGCCGATTTTCGCCCGCGATATGTTTCCCGCCGGTATGTCGGACGAAGACATGAAAGGCGGTGCCAGAGCGCTGGCCGTGAATCTATGGAATGTGATGCCGCTGGTCGACAACGGCTTCCGACCAAGGCCCTTGCCGCAACCCAAACGTAACGATCCCTGTTTCTGCGGCTCGGGGCTGAAATACAAAAAGTGCTGCCAGTCCATGGAACACCTGGGTCCACCGATCAGTACTGAGGTTCTCCTGCCCTATGTGCTGGGTGATTTTTCCAAGAAGGCGCTCAAGGCCATTAGCATAGAAGATCTTGCGTGCCGGGAACGGCTGATTGTGGCCGGGGATTTAATGGATAAGTATGACTACGAAAAGGCGGCCATCCTGCTCGAACCGATATTTAACGCCGGGCAAAAGAAACTACCGAAACACTTTGATGATGCCTTCGAGCTGCTGATCGACTGTTACCTACAACTCGGCAAGCCTCGGAAGAAACAACAACTTATCAATTTAGGCCTGGCATCGAACGACAAGTATTTTCGTGCGATAGCACTGCGTCGACAAGCCCTGGTACTGGCCGATAAAGGTGATTTCGACGGCGCTTGGGACACATTCAAGGCTGCCCAGCGTATGGAGCCGGACAACCTGGATCTGGGACATCTGGAAATCACCCTGCTCATGAGCCAGGGCAATATCGACATGGCTAAGCAACGCGCGCAATTCTGGCTGAGCCGTTTCCGACGTCTTGGGGACAAGGCACCACCAGAGATATTGGATTTTTTCCGTAGCGTTATCGAAGCGCCTGAGCGTACTTTTGCCGATGCCGGCATGGGCGCGCTGCCACTGGCCAACGAGGTGCTCGCACCACTCATTCGGGCACTGCCGCAAAGCACGCCTAAGTGTTTTTACGATATTCACGATGGACCGGATGATGACGATGGAATTCTGATGGTGCGCAGCGAGGCTTCAAAGCTATCACGCCAATGGGATCAGTTGAGTCCGATGCTCGACCCTTTTGGTGCAAGCATGTTTCATGCAGACGATGAAGACCCATGGGATGACGATATCGCCGAAGCATGGGTCGGCTTTGTGCAGGAAAACCCCGACGCCCTTCAATTGTTCAATGTACTCGATGATGTCTATCGCGCCCTGAGCAGCGTACCGGAAAACAATACGCCGTGGTTTGAAAAAGAGTATCTGCTGCCGCTGCTGCAATGGGCTTACCGCGTGTTGCTGTGCAATATCGCCGCGAACAAGGCAGAAAACCGCGCCATAACCTGGCTCGCCTTGGAAAACCGGCCAGCGGTCCGGCTGATGGTGAGCTATGTTTCTATTCTGGATGCCCACAGACAACATCCACAAGCGCGTGAACTGGCGGAATGGCTGGTGTTCCGGATCAACCCCCGAGACAATCACGGCCTGCGCATGATACTCGCCGAACACTATCTGCGGGATGCCAACTGGCAGGCCATGCTTAAACTGGCCAACAAATACGAATACGACGAGGGCCCGGAGATGTTGTTTGGCGCCGCCCTCGCCCACTATCACGTTGGCAATAACACCCGCGCAAATCAGCTACTCGCCCAGGCCAAGAATCGTTGGCCCAAGGTCTACAAAGGACTCACCGCCAAAACCCTGCGCCAACCCAAGATCGAACCGGGTTACATCACCATGGGCGGAGACGACCAGGCGTGGTTTTATCGCCAGCGTTTTGGTGAGATATGGCGGCAAGAGCCCGTGTTCACGTGGTTAAAGAATGGTTGGAAGAGTGCGTCCAAGGACAGACAGCTGGAATTAATTGATTAAGTCAATGACGTTGCCAGTGCGGTCTAGGAACTTTTTAAATAGTTCGCAAAGTCTGCCTCGGCAACGCCGAATTGTTTTTCCGCAACTTCCTTTAACTGCTTGTAGGTGTTTTCGAATAGCGAATAGAAGTTGGCAGCATTATTCACATCCTGCGCAAACAAATTCTCATCCAGCATATACTCGTGAACTAATTTGTTTCGCAACTCCCTTGCGACCAACCAGGTTTCGGCACTTGCTATCCAGCCAAGTCTTTCGGCTCGATTAAGATTGTCCAACATGCTACCGGTTTTTTCGGCCAATGCTGATAATGCGCGAGGGACCAGTTTGTCACCCATAGTGTCCTGAAGCCTGCCGAATCGACTGACAAAGGCTTCTAGTGTTTCGGCGGCCTGCATATCCGTTTCGAGTCCCTCCACCCAATTGCGGTCGATAGTCATGGCGAAAAGGCGGTCCTGGCTGTATTTATAGACTTTGATTTCCCTGCGTACAATTTCCAGTGTGGCCAGGAAACGTACGCGATCATTGGAAAGTGCTTGGCTCATAACAAAATTCCGTTTTCCAGTGCCTGTTTGTGCGCTGGTGAGGTGCTCATACCGGGATATAGATATAGCACATCTATTTTTTGTACTCCCAGTCGCAGTTGTATCCGCGCCGAAACAGTGGATGCCTTCATCCCGGCATCGGCAAGCTTCTGAGGCGTTTCTACTAAAAGATCGATGTCACCACCTTTTCCAGCATCATCCAAGCGGGAACCAAACAATTTGACCGAGGCATCGGGACCAAAAATTTCCCTCACGCACTCTTTTATCACTTGTCTGGATTTTTCAGAAAGACGCATAGCTATTTCTGATTAAACACTTCCGGATCACAATACCGCCCCAAATACTTTCGAAACCCGTCACCCAGTTCCGCGTGTTTGAGGCCGTATTCAACCGTCGCCTTGAGGTAGCCGAGTTTATCACCACAGTCGTAACGTTGGCCGTCGAATTGATAGGTCAGCACGTGTTCGAAATCGAGCAAGGTGGCGATGCCGTCGGTGAGTTGGATCTCGTTGCCTGCGCCACGTTGGGTGGTTTCGAGTAACTCGAAGATGCGTGGGGTTAGGATATAGCGACCAACTACAGCCAGGGTCGAGGGTGCGTCTGCGGGTTTTGGTTTCTCGACGATTTGGTCGACCTTGGTCACCCGTGGCTGGGTCTCGCGACCGGCGACGATACCGTATTTGTCGGTGTCCTCGGCGGCAACCGGCTCCACACCCAGAATACTGCAACCGCGCTCGTTATATAAGTCTACCATCTGCCCGAGACAGCCTTTCTTATTGCCGTCGATCAAGTCGTCGGCGAGGATAACCGCGAAAGGCTCATCCCCAACCACATCTTTGGCGCACAGCACCGCATGTCCCAGGCCCAGGGCCTCCGGCTGGCGCACATAGACGCAGGACACTCCCTTGGGGAGGATTTGTTGAACGGTTTCGAGTAAGGCGTGCTTTTGCTTGGACTCTAATAAGGCTTCCAGCTCGAAGTTCTTGTCAAAATGGTCTTCGATAGCGCGCTTGGACGATGAGGTGACAAAGATCAACTGCTCGCAACCCGCGGCAATCGCCTCCTCAGCGGCATACTGGATTAGCGGCTTGTCCACCACCGGCAACATTTCCTTGGGATTGGCCTTGGTAGCGGGGAGAAATCGGGTCCCCATGCCAGCGACGGGGAAAACGGCTTTTCTGACAGGTTTTGGCATCGTACATCCTTAGCGATTCAAGTCCGGGGGCATTCTCGCACAATTGGGATGAAGTTTTCATCTGCGGATTGTTTTTTGGCCCTGAATTCGGTGATTTAGCTTCAGCCAGAGGCCGAACTTGTCGTTAAAACAAGCGCCCGGAAATCAGGTTTAGACACAGAATATTCGCCCGGCTTTAGCACAAAATTGCCAAAAACACTTAAATTGTGACGGATTACAGGCTATTCTTCTCTTAACATTTTCATTTTGGGCCCGATATACCAAATAGTGCAAATTCTGATACCTACTGGCGTCTTTAAAGGATTTCGGGTATGCTTCACCCGACTGATTTGGACTCAGTCGTTGGGATTTACAGACACACAGTGAATGAATAAGTCTGGTAGTCAATATCTATGGAAAACCTCGCAAGCTACATCGTCGCCTTCACCACCACCTGCCTGTTCATCTGGGCATTGCAGCCGGTCGCTGAGCATATAGGCCTGGTCGACAAACCCGGCGGACGCAAAAAACACAAGGGCGCGGTGCCATTAATCGGCGGAATCGCCATGTATATCGGCTTGCTCACCGGACTTTCCATCGTCGATTTCCCGTTTGCCGAGATCAAAGGCCTTATTATCGCCGGCGGGTTATTGCTAGCCATTGGTACCATCGATGATTTCGTCGATTTACGCCCAGCCATGCGTTTTCTTGCACAAATCACCGCAGCATTGATGATTGTCTTTATCGACGGTGTGGTGCTGGTGGATCTTGGAAATCTGTTCGGTAATTCCACCTTCGATCTTGGTCCGCTGTCGGTCATCTTCAGTGTGATTGCGATTGTTGGGGTCATCAATGCCGTGAACATGTCAGATGGAATGGATGGTCTAGCTGGCGGCTTGGCATTTGTAACCTTGACCGTAGTTGGTGTCGCGGCACTGGTAGGTTCGTCACCGTTACTGAATGTGATACCACTATTTCTTGCTGTCTTGTTCGGCTTCCTGATGTTCAATATGCGCTCACCATGGCGTAAGCGTGCACAGATATTTATGGGTAATGGTGGCAGCATGCTGCTGGGGTTGATTCTGGTTTGGTTTCTTGTCTCTGCGGCACAGGGCGAAGACAGAGTAATCAGCCCAGTAACAGCGCTGTGGTTGGTTGCACTGCCGTTGCTGGATACGGTTTGTATTATGCTGCGCAGGATTATTAAAGGACGTTCACCGTTCGCGCCAGATAGAGAACATTTTCATCATATCTTGCTGGTGGCTGGATACTCGCCTCAGGCGTCAGTGTGGTTCATGATCTCGATTGCGATGATACTGGCGTTTGTGGGTGGATTTAGTCAAAAACTGCATCTTTCAGAACCGCTAATGATGACAGCGTTTATTACGATGTTTGCGCTGTATTTTTGGGGGATGAGTCATGCTTGGAGGGTGATGAAGGTTATTCGGAGGACAAATACTCCCACTCCCCAAGATAATTCTCATATTTTTAGAAATTGAATATTTATGACGAAACCAAAAATTTCTGTAATCACGGCTGTGTATAATAATGAAAAAAACATTGAGAGCTGTATACGCTCCGTTTTATCCCAAGACTATGAAAATATCGAATATATTGTTATCGATGGTAATTCATCAGATTCAACATTAGCGAAGATTCGCAATTGGTCTTCGAAAATTGATTCCATAATTTCGGAACCTGATTCTGGTATTTATGACGCGCTCAATAAGGGAATTAAGGCTTCGACTGGCGATATAATTGCTTTTCTACATTCAGATGACATATATGAAAATAATTTGGTATTGTCCAAGGTAGCGAATGCTTTTCTACAGAACAATTCTGATTCCGTCTACGGTGACCTAGTATATATCTCCAATAACAACTCTTCTAGAGTTCTTCGCAAATGGAAAAGTGGAAGTTATAGTAAAAGAAAACTTTTGTTTGGATGGATGCCGCCGCATCCTTCTCTCTTCATCAAGAGAAGCGTGTATGAGAAATATGGCGTGTTTAACACGAGTTTACAAATTGCAGCAGACTACGACATAATTCTTCGTTTCTTTGGGAAACACTCTATAACGAGCACATACATCGATAGAACTTTGGTAAAAATGCGAGTTGGCGGAATAAGCAATCGCAGTCTAAAATCCATCATTCAAAAAACCAAGGAAGATCTAAAAGCTATAAAGCGTAACAATGTTGGCAACCCCACCACTATTTTATTTAAGAACCTGCAGAAAATACCTCAATTTTTTTAGTCGGTTTATAGATAAATTAGCCTTAATGTTCATTCCCCATACTCGCCTTGTCACTTAAATCTGCTCAACTATACTATATTCTTACAACACTGAGGATTTCATTTCGACTGATTACCTAAACTATTTTTCGCTTTTTTAGGAGGCAGTGCTCCGTTTTAGTTAGAAATGAAGTCGACAAAAAATAACCGTCCGGCTACCCCATCTTGAACCATTCATTTTTCACGATGCATTAGGTGTCCACTAACTTTTAAGTGGACACTAATATGGAGCAAACAAGTGGCTAGTGTAAAAAAGTCTTTCGATTTTTCATTTGGAAGCACGTTTAACCCGCTAGTCGCTGTTCAAATTTCAGTTCATTTAGCAACCTCATATTCAGGTATTTTTTTGTTCCCCAGTTAGTACTCGCGATGCGGCGGAGCCGGACCACGCACAGCATCAGTGCAGATTGTCCATGCTGGAAAGCACCTACCTACATCAAGATTACTTCACACTACAAGATAAGTTACATGTAAAAGCTAGAATTTCATACGAGCAGATACCATCCGTCTAGGTTCCGCAAATCCCGATAGCACAGCTTCGCAAAATTCAAAATCATCCGTACTCAGTTGCATCACGCCTCTATTCCCACAATTTAGTTATTGACAAACGCCAATTAACGGGATATTTATCCCACTATGGACAAAATAAAGCCAATCCTACTCCTCGCCACAGCCAATATCCTGCGCCCTATTATCAGGATACTGTTAAAACACGGCGTTTCTCATAGTGAATTCAATGAGTTATCTAGACGAGTATTTGTAGATGTTGGTTTTGATGACTTTTCTATAGCAGGACGAAAGCAAACCAATTCAAGAGTCGCCGTCTTGACTGGCTTAAGTCGAAAAGAAGTTCTGAGAATTAGGATGCTACCTTCGCTTTTAGAAGAAAAAGAAGACGTACCACTAAATCGGGCCTCTCGCGTTATCAGTGGATGGTTGCGGGATAAGGATTTTTGCGATACCGAAGGTAACCCCTTAAGCCTACCCTGGCGAGAAACCGGCACATTCTCCTTTACTGGTCTCGTGAAACGCTATAGCGGGGATATTACAGCGGGTGCGGTTTACGACGAACTTGAGCGAGTGGGAGCAATTGAGAAGACAGAAGACGGAAGAATTCTACTCAAACAGATTGGGTATATTCCGGAGAAAAGCGTATCACGAAAAATTGAGATTATGGGTGAATGCGCAAAGGACTTTCTGGGAACACTAGAGAACAACCTAGATGATACAACCCCCCCAAGGTTTCAGCGTTCGGTCGTCTATACCGACCTACCCCAACCCGTAGTGGAAGAGTTCGAAGAGCTTAGCCAAAAAAAGGCCATGAATCTGTTGTTGGAGCTAAATGAATGGTTGGCGGAGAAAAAAGAAAAATTGAAAAAACCGCCGACCATTCCCTATCGAACAGGCTTTGGTGTGTATTTTTTCAAAAACAATCAAAACAAAGTTGCGGCGAATTCGCACTAGTCGCAGAAATTTAGCAGGGTGGTATACGATGTATAAGTCTAGGATGGTTATTGCGCTTTTCTTCCTCACCGGTCTCAGTGGTTGTGGTTATATTGATGGGATTATCGGAACAGGACTCACTGAGTTCAAGATCAGCGGCTCGGCACAAAAGGGCCCTTACGTCATTGGCTCCGAGGTTCTCATCAATCAATTGCTCAACGATGGCACGCCATCGACCGAAACGGTTTTAACCGAAATTGACGATAACCTGGGGAGTTTCAGGTTTTCGCTAACCAAAACTGGGCCTATTCTCATCACCGCCGATGGCTATCACTTCAATGAGATCACCGGTGGACTTTCCCAGGCCCGATTGCAGTTGAAGGCGATCAAATTCATTGAAAGTGCCACCGATCAGAAAATCTACGTCAACATATTGACCCACCTTTCCTATAAACGTATCCAAACACTGCTGGCGGATAGTCTATCCATAAAAGATGCTATCAAGCGTGCGGAGTTAGAAGTCGTTGATGCCTTTCAGCCAGTTTTACCAATTACTGAACTCACGGACTTCTCGCAGTTGAATCTGTTTAATGTTGAAGAAGCCCAGTCCACAGGGAATGCCTATGTTTTGGCACTTTCTGCCACCATTTACCAACATGCCATTAATCAAAGTAAAACTAGCGACGGCTCTACCCTGGACAGTGAGTTGACCTTGCTGCTTAACACCTTATCCAACGATATCGGTGACGATGGCGAGATTTCCGATAGCGAACTTATTCTCCAGCTTCAAGATGCCACCAGGCAGCTCAACCCTGGTTCCATTGCGAGTTTTCTACGACAACTAAGTAGTGAATCCTCGGGCACAGCCCTACCCGTCGCCAACATGGACCTCTTCATCGATACCGATGGTGATGGCACCATGAATAGCGACGATTTGGATAACGACAATGACGGCATTCCCGACGAAAGCGACGAAAGCCCCTACGTTTATAGTGAGGCTCCGGTATTAACCAAGCCGGACAAAGCAACGACACTACTTGGACAACAGGAAATCATTTTTGGCTGGAAGACTAGCGATTTTGCAAATACCATCGAGATTAATATAGCTAAGACCCCCGATTTTTCTCAAATTTATATAGAAAAAACCATTAATTCTTCTGAAACATCTCTTGTCTTCGACAATACCGGAAGATACAACCTCAGAACCCGGGCTCAAAATGCATCGGGGATATGGGGAAACTGGAGTGAGACTGACGAACTGATTGTTGGCATATTTACTCGCTCCTACGGCGGCAACAAGTCTGACTACGCAGCTAAAATCATCGCCACCAGTGATGGTGGCTTTCTAGTTGTTGGTTCTACTGAAAGTGGGCAAGTCAGAACTAGAGGAATCTATCTACTAAAAATAGATATCAATGGTGCTGAACAGTGGAACAAGACTTTCGACACACCAGAAATCAATCTTGGAGAGGACGTAATTGAACTAGCTAACGGTAATTTTCTAATTGTGGGAGCCACCGGATCGTGGCAAAACAGACGAATCTGGTTAATCGAAACTGACAATATTGGCAACAAAATTCATGAACGAATAATAGAAAACGAAATCTTCTCAAAACTATTGAGGCTAGAGGATGGATACCTACTCGCCACCAGGAAATTTCTATACGAAACCGTCATAGGCGATTCTACTTACAGAGAATATGTTCCAAAAGTTGAACGATTTGATTTAAGTCACGTGCAGTTATGGGTTCACACCTTTGATCAGTCTACATTTGACTTCGAGACACTACATTCTGCAAGCAGAGATTCTGCCGGTGACTTCCTGTTGACCGGCTTCTACGATCCTACACCCGACGACCCAGCGAATTACTGGAGTGATAAGGCCTACCTTTACAAGATATCTAAATCAGGTGACCAATACTCCTATCTTGAATTGCAGGAGATGTCTTCGATGGCCGCTTACTACGGTAATTTCACCGGCGTTTCTATTCTTCCAAGTGGAGATGTTTTTGTTGGCCTACAGGCAATGGGAGGAAGTACGTATGCGATGTATAGCGAACTCGGCGAAATAAAATGGATAAAAAACCTTTTTATTGAGGAACGATCCTCTCTAGTCCTCCTGCGTGAAAACGTAATTGAAGTTGTCCAATACGGGTTTAATTCGCAAATGGAATACGGACTCTATCGCACCGTCTACGACTTTCAGGGCTACGTGGTAAAAGAGGAAAAGTTAATCGACGATGGAAGCAACTATGACCGTGCAAATGGATTGAGTCAAATAATATATACCGATGACGGGGGATATATCCTATTAAGCTCCCAAGGTGCTATTAGAAACACTGATATAATTATCACAAAGATCAGCTATGAAGGAGAATTGGCTAAGTGAACCTTCATTTCTGTAGAGCGAGCCTAATTCTAAATTTCTGGACTCGCCAGGGTCCTTTTGTGTCCACACGAATTGTACTATAATTACGCTAGCAAATGCGCCAGCCGCTTACTTCGCTGCAATACATTTACAATGCTCTAGGCAATTCAACGCTTTGTTCAATGCGCACGGGTATTTTTAAATAGAATATGAAGTAAGAGGTGTACAATGAATCTAAAAAATAACATCGTAATATTTACCGCTAGTGTGTTTATTTCCGGGTGTTTATACGAAGATTCCTCTCTTGAGGACTTAAGCTCTACCCCAAAGGCAGCCAGTTTTTCAATCGAAACTTACGAAGACAACGTAGTAGATTTTCAATTAGCCGTTACGGACAGAGAAGATGATGTCAGGGAATATTTTATAGAGGAGCAGCCATCTCACGGAGTCATTTCAGGAGTCTATCCGAATCTACGATATGAACCCAATCCGAACTATTACGGCGAGGATCAATTTAAATATAAAGTCACAGATGGTAGCTATGACAGCAATGTCGCTACAGTCACCGTACGAATTTATCCAGTTGATGACCAGCCCAAAATATTTGGTACTCCACTACTTATTGTCAAAACAAACGAAGAGTATTTGTTCTTACCAACTGCGAGTGACATTGATAGCGACAATTTGACATATTCGATCAATAATTTACCCAAATGGGCTACCTTTAGCGAGTCTACTGGCGAGTTGAAGGGAATTCCAAGCGTCTCGGATATTAGTACTTTTTCCAATATTGTTATTTCGGTCTCGGATAGCAACTCGACAACTGAACTTTCGCCATTTTCTATCGAAGTGATATACAATCCATGGTCTAGTGGGACTTCAATGGCGAAGGGGCGGGCGTCTTTAAGTGTGACAAACACTGGTTCAAAATTATTCGCACTAGCAGGATACAGCGATACAATGGAATCATCAACTGATGTTTACGATGTGCAAACTGACACCCGGACAACAAAAACGCCTATGAACACCCCAAGAAATTCGTTCAGTTCGCATGTTATTGGAGATAAAGTGTTCGTAATTGGAGGAACCAACATAACACATGTACTGGATTCAGTTGAGGCATACGACATTACTAGTGATTCGTGGTCTGTTATGGCGTCACTTCAAGTGCCGAGAACCCTTCATTCTAGCTGTGTTTATGACGACAAAATATTTGTCTTTGGTGGACAATCTAGCGTCGAACATTTAGCTTCGGTTGAAATGTACGATCCTTTAAGTAATACCTGGGTATCAAAAACGGCAATGGAAACGGGTAATTTTTCCATGTCATGTGCAACTGTAGATGATAGTATTTTTATCTTCGGAGGTTTTTTCACTGAAAACATTTTTCGCATTTATAAGCCACTTACTGATACATGGGAAGCCGGTGGCGACCTGTTGACTCCGCGATCGGCACATTTTGGAGCAGTGAATATGAATGGTATAGTGTACGTATTTGGAGGCATATCAAACGGCAGCTTTACACGAACAGTTCAAGCTTTAAATACTAGTGACATGAGCTGGAGTCATAAGTCACCAATGCCAGATCTTCGATCCCATTACGGTATGGTGCGACAAACGACGTACTATATATAGTCGGCGGAAAAGATGTAGATTCAAAAATCCTAAATACAGTCAACGTCTATGAGTCATTTATGGACAATTGAACTTGAAGTCAATGTAGGCTAATGGTATACGTACCATCAGATGTAGTGCCGATGATGCATAATTCGTACGTTGAAATGCATGAAATATTTTGTACTAAACACTCTCCTGGAGATCGCAGTGGTAAAAATATGAGGAAAGCAAGAAACTAAGGCATGTCTTGAGTCGGTATTTGAAATAGAAGATTTACAATATGAAACTAAATAAGAAAAATCTTGTAATGCTTGTCGGTAGTGTGTTGATTACCGGATGTTTGCACGAAGATGCTTCTCTTGAGGACTTAAGCTCTGCCCCAAAGGCAGCCAGTTTTTCAATAGAAACCGACGAAGACAACGTAGTAGATTTTCAATTAGCCGTTACAGACAGGGAAGATAATGTCACGGAATATTTTTTAGAAAGGCAGCCGTCTCACGGAATTATTTCAGGAGACTACCCGAATCTACGATATGAACCCGATCCAGACTATTATGGCGGGGATCAATTCAAGTATAAAGTCACAGATGGCAGCTATGATAGCAATGTCGCTACAGTCTCGATAACTATAAACCCGGTTAATGACCCTCCAAAAATTGAAGGGGCTCCACCTACTGAAGTAAAGGCTTACAAAGAATACTCATTCGTACCTAGGGCCTCTGACATAGAAGATGACGCACTTACATTTTCGATCAACTTTCTTCCTAGTTGGGCAATCTTTAGTGATGCCACTGGTAAATTAAGCGGTACGCCAACTAACTCCGATGTAGGAAGCATTCAAAATATCGTTATATCTGTGTCCGATGGTACAGACGATATCGATCTTGCATCTTTTCCTTTAGATATATTGCCCAATCCTTGGGTTATTAGGAATTCGATGCCGGATGGATCGGCGGGCGGGTCCGCGGCCTACGATAACAAAATATATCTTTTTGGTGGTAGGGGGTCCGCTCATCTTAATGTCTCTGTCTATGATCCTTTGCAGGATATATGGTACGCAAAATCCCCTATGCCAGTTGGCGCTCTTTCACTGGAAGCGCATGTTTTAGCAGGAAGAATATATATCGTGGTAGGTAGTGGACTTGACGGTCTTAAAAATGATTTGTTGGAATACGACCCCGCAAACGATTCTTGGAACGTAAAAGCACCGAGACCGACCTATCGTTTAGGTTTTTCTAGCAGTGTAGTAAACGGAAAAATCTATGTATTTGGAGGTTATGGTATCACGGACGACGGACCATCGAGGCATGGGGCAGGTTGGAACTATAAAAATCATGTCGAGATTTATGATCCACTAACTGACTCTTGGTCAAGTGGTTCGCCTTCTCCCGTTGTATTGGCTTACAACGCTGGATGTGTTTTAAATAATAAGATTTATCTTCTCGGCGGCTTTACAGACACATATTCAAGTACGGTATACGTGTATGATCCCACGGCTGATGATTGGACATTATCCCAAAACATGTCTATTGCTAGAGACAGTCCTGAGTGTGTAACTTTAGATGGCAAAATATATGTGATGGGTGGCTCAACAGAGCCAAATGGCACGCTATTGTCGACTGTTGAGTTGTTCGATGCAAACGCGGGAACTTGGCTTGGCGTAGAGTCCATGAACTTCGGAAGAAAATCTTTTCTTGCGGAAACCGTTAGCGGTAAGATTTATGTCTTTGGCGGAGGTGGTGTTCCATTCGGTTGAGACTGTAAACCATTCTGTGTAACTGCAGTTGTTAAACATAGTTGATCAACCGATCTTCGAACTCAATCGTAAACCGATTCAGCGCCGATTTCCAATTTCTAATTGGCATTGTCCATTTTGATGAT
>JAOUMY010000022.1 GCA_029881255.1 Gammaproteobacteria bacterium
GTCCGTATTCACGCTCACCTTTTTTGTCATCCCTTTTATGCTTACCTTTCGCATGACCAATTCCCTTGTTTGCATGTCCGCTGATCTGGGCAAGCGGTGTCGCATCCACCCATACATAGGCCTTGATCAAATCCCCTTCGGGTTTGGTTTCTGCAATTAACTGGCCGTTGAGGTCGTAGTGATAGATGATGGTCTGGTGTGGGCGCTTATCGTGTTTGCCATGCGCCTCGTGATCATCGTGGTGTTTGTCTTCACGGTGATGCAGGGTCTTGCTGATGCGTTGGCCGAAGGCGTTGTAAACATATGAGGCGCGTAGTCTGTCTTTACGATAAAAGCGCACTAGACGATTGGCGTGATTGTATTCAAAGCGGCGTTTGCCGTCTTGGTCTGAGAGGGTGTTGCCTTGTTCGTCCAGGACGACGGCGCGGTTGTTGGCCAGAGTAAGACGGTTGCTGTTGGCCACATAGTCATAGGCTAGTGTTTGTTCGTCGTTGGTTTTTTGAAGACGGTTACTGTTGGCGTCATACAGAAAATTGATTTGCGTCAATTCATGAGTCGTATCCTGTGTATCGGATACGAGTCTGTCCATCGCATCGTAGGCGTAGCTCACGTTTTGTTGTGGATCGAGGATGGCGAGTACGTTGCCATTGGCGTCGTACTGGTATTGCCGTTGTGTGTCGTCTATCTGTTGGGTTAACAGGCGACCTTGCACGTCGTATTGACGGTCTTCCTCGACCTGGTTGCCGAAACGTTGCGATTGTACTTGGCCATTGGCGCGGTATTGTCTATCGGAAAGGAGTTCGGTGAGTTTTCCGTTTTTGTCCTGGCTTAGCTTCACCACACGTCCTAATAGATCGCGTTGATAGTTCAGAACACGGCCGTCTGGATAGCGCATTTGGATGAGGCGATTGGCCGCATCATAGGCGAAACGCGTTTCATAGCTAACACCAAAGGCGGTCCAGGTTCTCGTGGTGATATTGCCGAATACATCGTATATAACCATCCTGGCACAGAAGGCGAGTGGAAAATAGTTTTCTGAGAAATCGTTACTCTATACTACTCTTTATAAATTTATCCACCTCCTTGGATAACTTAACCCTTAATTTAATTTCGTTATAAGATTTTTCCGAGACGACGAAATCAATATTTGGTAGAGATTTAACCTTAGGAACTCCTTCTGCGTTTGCCAGCACAACAACATACCCTTTCGACTGCGATCGTATTGGAAACGCAACAACGGAACTACTGGTACCGAGTACGTCGTCTATAACAAATTAAGGTTTATCGTTTGAAATCTCCCTGTACTTGTATTCGAACGACTCAACTATTGAATACTCCGTTTTATTAATTGACTCGTTCTTTATTCCATCGAAATCACATGAAAACACAAAAATCGAAAATAAACTAAATGCTACATTTTTCATATGATTCTCATGGATTAAATTTCGAAAATTCATCTGGAATATGACCTCCTTGCGGAATGCTTGTTTGAGTCGCACCATTCAGCATCGCCAAAGCCGCTGTATCAACGGGAAATGGACTGTGGAAAGGTAGCAACGGCGAGACTATTCCACCGGCTTCAAGTGCGCTTTGGGTCCGCGTCGCGCAAGTATCTTCTATTGCTCCAATGAGATCTTTAAATGGATTAGGAAGAGACTTACTCTCATAACGTTGTAATTCTGCAAGCATAAGAGCCTCTTGCTCTGCCGTCGTATTTAGAATGTATACTGTAGAATTGCGATATGACGCTTGCGCAGAAAGATAGTCTGTAAAACTACTACCTCGAAGCGTACCGGTTCCGAAGCTGTAGACACCCTTCCCCGTAAAACTAATCGCAACGTGCCCAAACGGATTCGTGCTTGTAGCACCTCCAACAACCACGGCAGTTTCAAGTCCTTTGGGATCTATCCATCCAACCGGATTCCCCCCAACATACCCAAACGTATTCAACCCACCATCCAACCCAATCGGATCAGACGTCATATATCTCCCTGTACTCGGATCGTAAGATTCCCCAATTTCGCAAACAATACATTAGATATTTTTCTTCCGAAAAATATATACCAACGCAATTATGCATATACTTGAAGAAACAATCGCTATGGAAACCCGTTGATAGTAGAGGCTTTCCCGAAGGGCACGAACACCGGCAGAAAAACCTGCATCAATATTTTCAATTCGATTGTTTGCGATCTCCATAATTTCTCGTGAGACTACATCTATCGAAAACACTACAACCAGCAACAACCAAAAATATAGAACTAAAACAGAAATCACTCTAATCCATCTAGATTTTGGGAATAGACTCAGAGCAGTCAAAATCGTCGTTGAAATGAATAAAATCACATAGTCCATGCTCATAATTTAACATCCGCAGCTACTATCTACATTTCTGCCCGCATTTTCTAACATCGAATATACGGCACCTTCTCGGATATATGTTCGGCTATATGCATCAAGGTCTGTACCAGAAATTCCTTTCTCAAAAATATCATATATAACTCCGGCGGCTACCACATCCATATAGAGAAAATATCCACCCAGGTTCCAGCCGGTGTAACCCGCAAGAAAATTCCCAAACTGTCCGGCTGAATATTGTTTACATCCTACTGTGAAAGTATCATCCGGTTGAGTTACTCTAAAATCATATTTTCCAGAACCGCTATGATTATTGTACGCCTCAAATAGATTTTGTTGACTAGCCTCCTTAATAATCCGTAATGTTTCGTCCTTCGTGTAGCTCCTTAACCCATAATAGTCAATGTTAGAATTAGGATTCCCCCCAACATACCCAAACGTATTCAACCCACCATCCAACCCAATCGGATCAGACGTCATATATCTCCCCGAACTCGGATCATAGTACCGAAAATAATTATAGTGCAATCCACTCTCTGCATCATAATACTGTCCGGCGAAGCGGAGGTTGATGTGTTCTTCATCGTCATTCTTACGTCCATTGTCACTGTCATGCGATTTGTGCGTACCCTTTCCTTCGTGACGCTCGTCGTGATGATCTAACCACTCAGGCTGTGTATCCCCAAACGCGTTACCCATCCAGCGCCATACCAGCTCACCGTCTGTATTCGTAGCTATACGCGGTGTACCTAGGTGATCAGTGTGGAGATAGTGGATTATTTCCTTTACATGTTTGCGCCCGTATTCACGGTCACCTTTTTTGCCATCCCTTTTGTGCTTTCCTTTGGCATGACCAATTCCCTTGTTTGTATGTCCTGTGATCTGTACAAGCGGTGTCGCATCCACCCATACATAGGCCTTGATCAAATCCCCTTCGGGTTTGGTTTCTGCAATTAACTGGCCGTTGAGGTCGTAGTGATAGACGGTGGTCTGGTGTGGACGCTTATCGTGTTTGCCATGTGCCTCGTGATCGTCGTGGTGTTTGTCTTCACGGTGATGCAGGGTCTTGCTGATGCGCTGACCGAAGGTGTTATAGGCGTAGCTAGCGCGTAGTCTGTCTTTGCGATAGAAACGCACTAAACGATTCGCCTGGTTGTATTCAAAACGACGTTTGCCGTCTTGGTCTGAGAGGGTGTTGCCCTGTTCGTCCAGGATCACTGAATGGTTATTGGCCAGGGTGAGGCGATTGGTGTTCGTCTCATAGTTATAGGCGAGATCGCGTTCCTCTGACGTCGTTTGTAGGCGGTTGCCGTTGGCGTCATACAAGAAGCTGAGTTGGGTTATTTCTTGTGATGCGTCTTGTGAATCAGATACGAGTCTGTCCATGGCGTCATAGGTATAGCTCGCGTGTTGTTGTGGATCAAGGATGGCGAGTACGTTGCCATTGGCGTCGTACTGATATTCCCGTTGAGTGTCGTCTATCTGTTGGGTTAACAGGCGGCCTTGCACGTCGTATTGACGGTCTTCCTCGACCTGGTTGCCGAAACGTTGCGATTGTACCTGGCCATTGGCGCGGTATTGCCTGTCGGAAAGGAGTTCGGTGAGTTTTCCGTTTTTATCTTGGCTCACCTTCACCACACGTCCTAAGAGATCGCGTTGATAGTTCAGAACACGGCCGTCTGGATAGCGCATTTGGATGAGGCGATTGGCCGCATCATAAGCGAAGATAGTTTCATAGTTGACACCAAAGGCGGTCCAGTTTCTTGCGGCGATGTTACCGAAAACATCGTATCCGAACGCGGTGTTTCCGCTTTGATCGTTTACGGTACATAGGCGACCCAGGCCGTTAGTGCAATTATCATAGGTATAGTGGACGTCTTCTTCATCGCCGGGATAGTCTATCGTCGTGACACGGTTCAAGCCGTCGTATTGATAGGTGACGACTACGCCGCGCGCGTCTTGTCGTGAGATGAGGTTTCCGGCGCTGTCATATTGGTAGGAAGTTGTGCCGCGATCTGGGCTTTCTTCCTTTAGTAGATTTCCGAGATCGTCATAGACATATAGCGTTTTCGCGCCATTGGCGGCGGTCACTTCGGTTAATTGATCTTGTACGTTATAGGCATAACGTATCTCGCCACCCAGACGATCGATTGAAGTTAGCAGTCTACCCAGCACATCTCGTTGATGTATTGTTGGCGCGTTATTATTGGCGTCGGTTTCCGATACTAGATTGCCCGCGGCGTCAAACGCTTTTTTGAAAACCGATTCACCGGAGTTGACTTCAATGGCGCGGTTACGTGCGTCATAGGCGTAGCTTACATCGCTCACGAGATTACCACTGACGTCAGTGATACTGCTGCGAAGCAGATTACCACGTGCATCATGAGCACGGGATACAATGTTGCCTAGGTTGTCTGTGATTTCAGTCAGTTCACCGGCGTCGTTATAGCGATACAACCATTCCGCTCCTATGGGATCGACGGTAGATATCAACTGGCCTGCAAGGTCGTATTGATAGTGAGTAGTACGCGGCTCCTGCCCCTGCGTGGACTGTGTAATGGCGAGAATACGTCCGCGTAGATCGTAGTCATAGTGCGTGCTCAAACCGTTGGCATCCACGATACGGATGATACGTCCGTTATCGTCATAGGCCTCGTAACGGGTCACTTGACCGAGTGGGTTTTTGACTGCTTTCAGTTGGCCACAAGCGCCGCCATTGGAGCACGAGTAATAGGATAAGTGTGTGACATCGTCGACATCGGTTCGTGGTCCATCCACTTCGATCAACTGCCCCAGTGTATTGTATTTCATAGACACGGTACGGTTGATCGCTACTCCTTCGACGGTGTAGCCGGATTGATGGATCGAGGTCGGTTGCTGTTTCGCATCGTATTCGATAGAGACACGTTTTTGCGCGCCGGTGTTGACACTTTTAGTACGCGTCTGGGTTGGTAGACTGATGTCACTTGAAACGTAGTCATACTCCGTTGTGCGGCTAAGCGGGGTGCCCGCGCCCTCGGTCATACGTATGAGTTGGTTGGCTTCATTATAAGCGTATGTCTTTACGCGCCCTTCCTCGTCAGTCTGACTTACCAGGTTGTTGCGCTCGTCATAGCTTTTTTGTGATACTTTTCCGTCGCTGAGATTTGTCAGTTTAACCAGATTCTTGTAACCAAGATTGGTTTCAAATTCCATTACCCGAGTTGTGCCAGCGGCATCCGTGACAATCGCTTTGGTTTCGGAGGGATACTGAATAGTGAAACGTTGTTTGCCCTCGCTATGCTCCGTCAATACAGCCTTTCCGTCCTGGTCGTATCCGAAGGTGGCATATCGAACGCCATTCTCGCGACTGATACCGGTCAAGTGATTTTCAAATTTAGTGTTCTCGTAGTGATACTGTTTAACGCTAGTATCCGGATACGTTACGCGCACCAGATTACTCTGTTCGTCGTATGCATAATGAATTTCGCTCGCGTCTGGCAGCGTGATTTGTGTGATCCGGTTTTGACTATCGTATTGGAACGATAACTTGTGACCAAAATGTCCCACAATAGCGCTTAGCCTACCCTGGTTGTTTTCATCGCGAAGATAATTGGTTTCGCGGCCAGACTTGTCTTTTACACGCCACAATAAACCGGCGGAATTGAAAAACTTTTGGGTACCGTCTCTGTGTCCAACAATATAGCCGGTGCCGTTTTGCGTTAACGTGAGTTCAATGTCTTTGTCCGCTATCCATATACCATTCACTAGGGTATATTTTTTCTTTCATTTCCATAATAATCAGTCTATTAGCGATTTTCTTACTTGAAAAATTGCTTGACAGCCACTAATTCCATTTAATTAAAAAGGATTAAGTATCGTTCGCCATCTTTTCGAGGTTCTATGTGTTTTTTCTGCTCGGGTAACTGATTGTTTTTACGTACCAACATATTCCACAGATGTTTTTGAGTTGCAATTTATCTATCTAAAACAGGCAGTTGTTGAGTTTCCACTTTTCTCTAAAACCCTCCCACACATACTTCCTACAGCAAGTTTCCCCCATTTATGGTTAAATAGCGCGCTCTGACAGGAAAACGCTATTTATATGAAACTGTTAATCGATTTTTTCCCAATACTGCTGTTTTTTATCGCCTATAAAACCTACGACATTTACGTGGCGACGATGGTGGCGATTGCGGCGTCTGTGGTGCAGGTGGCTTATATTTGGACCAAGCACCGGCGTGTGGAAAACATGCATTTGATTACCCTGGCGCTGGTCGTTGTGTTCGGTGGAGCGACGCTGTTACTTGAAGATGAAATGTTTATCAAGTGGAAACCGACGGTTGTGAACTGGTTATTTGCCGTTGCCTTTTTAGGCAGCCAGTTTATTGGTGAGAAGAATCTCGTTGAGCGCATGATGGGCGCGAGTATTACGCTCGAACGCGGTCTGTGGGCGAAACTCAATTGGAGTTGGGTTCTGTTTTTTGTGTTTCTCGGTGTGGTCAATCTTTACGTGGTGTATAACTTCGATACCGATACATGGGTGAACTTTAAGCTGTTCGGCATGATGGGATTGACCCTGGCGTTTCTGCTTATCCAGGGATTCTTTTTGATGAAACATATTGAACCCGAAGGTCCGAACAAGGGAGATTCTTGATGTATTACTGTATTCAGGGCATTGATAAAGCCAACTCATTGGAAAAACGTCTCGCGGTTCGTCCTGCGCATCTTGAACGATTGCAGGCCTTGCAAGACGAAGGTCGCTTATTGATTGCAGGCCCTCATCCGGCAATCGATTCAGAAGATCCAGGCCCGGCTGGTTTCAGTGGCAGTCTGATTGTGGCGCAATTCGCCAGTCAACAAGAGGCCGAAGAATGGGCGAATCAAGATCCGTATGTATTAAACGGCGTGTACGCAAACGTTGAAATCAAACCATTCAAAAAGGTGTTTCCATCATGATGTCGACACAGGAACGTATTGAATATATCGAGAAGACGCTGACCGAAGAATTTCAACCACAACAACTTGAAATCATTGACGACAGTCACAAGCACGCTGGTCACGCCAGTGCGCGCGGTGGTGGGCATTTTACCGTGAACATCGTGTCTGAGGCATTCGCTGGTAAAGCGCTGTTGGCGCGTCACCGCATGGTCTATGCGGCACTTGAAACCGGAATGCAGGCGGATATACACGCACTGAGTATCAAGGCAAAGACACCCGAAGAAGTAACTAAATAGTTTTAAACCCGAAAAGAGGCTTTATGTATCACGCATTACGTTTTTGTTTTTTGCTGACTAGTCTGTCTCTCGGTATGGGTTCTTTGGCATTAGCCAAGGGACCGGTTATAGCCGAGGTGAATGGTGAGCCGATTGATGAGGAAGTACTGAATCTATATGCGGTCAAGCGATTGGGCGTAGGAATATCTGAAGGTTTTCCTGATGAAAAACGCATGGAGTTACTCGAAGAATTGATCAACAGAGAGTTGATTGTACAGGATGCCAAACAAAACAAAATGGATGAAGAGGCCGAGATTACCGCCCAATTGCGTGAGACGATCAAAAACACTTTGTTGCAGTTGCGTATTCAACGCTTGATTGAAAGCAATGACCCTGACAAAGATCTGTTGATGACTATATACAAGGCCGAGATCGTTGCTAAGGCAGGAATGGAATACAAAGCAAGACACATCTTGTTAAAGACCAAGGATGAGGCGGCAGACATGATCAACAAACTGCGTAGTGGCGCCGACTTTGCGCAACTCGCAAGTACGTTTTCTGTTGGACCATCAAATAGCAGTGGCGGTGATTTGGGCTGGTTTGCATCAAATCAAGTCGTTAAACCTTTTGCAGAAGCTATTGAAAAAATCAAAGACGGCAAATACACACAGCGCCCAGTACAGACTCGCTTTGGCTGGCACGTGATTTTACGTGAAGATTCACGCAAGATTGATCCGCCTAGTTTTGATTCGGTAAAAGAACAAGTACTGGAAATCGCACAAAATCAGATTATTGCTGAGTTTATCGACAAGTTGAAAGAGAAAGCTGAAATCAAGATTCAGCCATAAATTTTGATGGACACCGACAGATATTCTGCCGGTGTCTGTTCTATCTGTTACGGCGCATAGCCACTCGGCCCTGGTACACTTCCCAAAGCCTTTTTCACCGTAATCAAATCAGCAATATCCACTAAACCACTCTCGTCAAAATCGCCTAGTGGACCAGTGCTACCCAATAGTTTCTTCTCTTCGATAAAATCCTTGATGTCGACCAGACCGCTGTTATCGATGTCTTTATCACAGGCATCGCCGTAAATATCACCATCCGATTCACGTTGGTTGGCGTTTGCGACTTCGGTGCAATTATCCACGGCATCATAGACACCGTCGCCATCGCTATCTACTTTGGCGTAAAAACGATAGTTTGCGTCAACCGTGTTATTGCTCAGGTCATTGTCTTGAACGTTGGTTTTTAGGGTAAACGTGTGTACAGGTGAAACACTGTCTACGGCAAACACTTCATAGTGATAGACGCGTGTTTCGTTTGGCTCGAAATCACCTAGTGGGCAGAACAAAACTCCAGGTGTTGCATCATTGTTGTAACAGTTAGGTAGCAAGGTCGGATAGGAATGCGACCAGTTGTCACCGCGAATTTCCAGGCTCACTGTTGCTGTATCGGTGCCCTGATTTGCAACTACTATCTGCGCGCTTGCACTATCGCCAATTGCAACATCGTATGAAGAAGCCACATGATCGATTACGAAATCCGCTTGTATTACGGACTGATCTAACTCAATCACGCCGGTATAATTTTGAGTGGTAAAGGCTAGTCGACCATCACTTAAACTGATCGAAGCGGCGTGTATTACCGATCCATAATTGTCAATCAACTTTCCGAGTTCTACCCATGCCTCTCCCGATTTCTGGAAAAGAATAATCGGGTTTTGATTGCCTTCCGTCCAATCATAGCTGCCTCGACGCATACCAGCGGTTGCAAGATAATGACTCGAGAGACTAACTTGTGCGCCAAACTGATTGCCGGGTGTTATTGTCGAAGACCCGAGTTTCTGCTCCAGGTTCCAGCTTTCACTCACGGCATCATGGCGATATATATAGACAGCTCCCCCATCCTCTGCATAGGCATCGTGATACATGGCGCTGACTGCCAGACGATCACTGTGAAGGTCCAGGGATCGTCCGAACCAATCGTGTGCTTTTGCATCGCTAGGTACGATGGTTTGTATAACACTAACGCCAGCTGTCAACAATACCGCACCACTACTACCACCCATGGCGTCGTTCTTATAGGCACCCAAGAGTAACTGGTCACGCCAAATTGCAGAGTCGTAACCTGCAGCATCAGAGATCTGAATATTGTTTATGTTCGATCCCCTGATAAGATCATAAACTGCGGTCCAACATCCCTCATACGGTGGTGTAGTTTTATAACAGACAGGATAGAGTTGGGCCTGTGACCATGTAATCGTTTCAAGAGGACCGTACGATGCCATATTGGCCGGTATGCTTGCGAAAAAACGATCATGCTTCATATTGTTCGAGAAGATATTGTTCGACTTAATACCTAACATATAGGTATCGGCACCGGCAATGACGGGATGAATGCTGACATATCCCGCGCTTGTTTGATAGGGAGATGAAGCGATGAAGTTTCCACCGAAGGCTCCGAGAGCAAAGTAATTGTAATACCCAGGATACGGGAGCTCTGCCGAGCCCGGATCAATAAGTTCCGAGTATTGAAACGACCGACCACTTTGCCAATTTCCGTCGACAAAGTAGTGCGTCTTTATCTGGAGTTGATCAGGCAATGTGCCTGCAATCGTATCTGGAACAACAAAAAAATCTCCACTCAAGGCTTGAATACGACTTTGGAAATCCGGGTTTTGAAAAGCATTGGTGTCATAGGAAAAGGTTTTCATTTTTGCGGCGATAAAACTGACTTCATCACTGTCACCGGTTGCTATACCGTCAGGATCAACCACGCTGGCCCTAAGAACATGACTACCTGGTAACACATCACTCAGCGTAAGTGAATTTAGTTGATCAAAGACCCCTACATCTTCACCATCAAGTTCAAGCCTAATACTCGCTGTCCCAGGTCCGATGGCCGTACCATTCGTATCAAGAGCGACCCGTAAGCCCTGCTCCGGCCGAAAGACATATACATCTTTGCCTGCGGGACGTCGTATTCTAAAACCGCCTATGCCAGATGACGACATAACTATCGATGAGGTTTTGGTATTATTCTGCTCATCCGGATCTACATTCGCGCCATAAATACGTGACGTGACATTGCCCTCAATATCTTGTGATGCCACGACTGTTAAATCGACAAACACGCCTTGCGTCGCCGGTAAATCACCGACGTTACATTGAACCCGTTGTGCTGTTTGCGTACAAGAACCGAGTGTATCGCCGCTTAGTGACAGGCCCATCGGCAAATCAACGTCGAGAGTTACCACCGTATTTGCCGGGCCGAGATTGCGTATGTCCAATGACAACGTTTCTGTCATACCGGCATCAATCGTCGAAGAGATGCTTTGTGCATTAATAGCGATATCCGATTCTGTGCCTACTATATAGGGAGTAAGCAATACGAGCTCTTCCTCACTGCTGCTGATCGGAGTAGACCAACCCGCTATTTGTCCGTTATCGTTTATCGCCAACAAACGTTGGCCATAACCCCAGGAACCGCTGCCATAGGAATTCTGCACCAGGGTCAATTGTCCGTTTTCCCAGATGTAATGAGTTTTGTATCCGAAGCCATACTTTTGAAAACTTTGTATGAGAATCTGGCCGTTATTGTTTATACCAATTGCACGCGTGTCGTTACTCAGTATTGTTGGATCAACATCCACAATATTTGATGCGGTGGCGATGAGATCAGTCATTACGCCATCTTGCCACAGAAAGGCGCGTATCGTTGAAGTACTACCATCGCCTGAGATCGGGGATAGACCAACGACCTGTCCACTGTCATTGAAGTCATAGGCCACACTCCAATCTCCCCCGAGCGTCCCTACCGTTACCCATATCTCATCACTACCCATAAAGCTCGCCTGACTACAGGCCAGTGGATCGGGGTAACAGTTTTCGCCTGAATACATCCCCAGACTCCAGCGGGTGGTTTGGTATCCATTCTCCATTGAAACAGGCCCTGGCTTCATACGATGACCTGACTCGTTTATCAGGTAGCCGCTAACGACTTCTCCACCGTTTGTTATGTCAATCAGACTGTTACCTCCAGGTGGGAATACCGGATACTCAAGTAACCCGCTACTGTCACGCCTGTATAGAACGCCGGACCAAGGGGCAGCAAAAAACAGTGATTCCAAACCGATGATTTGACCAGAATCATTCAAGCCCGCAACCGATCCCGTTACGACACCCGGTGGCAAAAAGTCGACTATCCCACTAGCCGCGTCAGCTATAAAAGGCCGCATGTCATTCCAATTTTCGGGATTGAATCGATCGATTGCGATCATACCGCCAGCAATGGTTCCGCTGTTATTTAGATACAGCCAGGTGTTAAAAAAATAGGGAGGACTACTGTAGTTGAACCCGGGGATACTTCCTAAACTGCTAACTTTGTATCGTGTATCGCCAATTGCTGCTGGTGCGGCCATTTTTTCATTGGTAATTATTGTGGATGATTCGACTTGGTTAGCATCGACATTTGTGGTTGCAAGGCCATGATCAGAACAGGATTGCAATAAGTAAAAGAAGTAAAGAACAACGACACTATACAAATACTTCATACCATTCCCTTGCAGTAAAACAACAAACAACTCCGAAACGCAAAACGACTCGACAGAGTTTCAAATTTATCTATTGTTATTTAATGACGGCGAGTGTTGAGCTTTTTGAAATATAAACAGTAGTAGCTAAACCGAAATCTGTGTCTTTCTCAAACGCCATCCTAGAACCCCCATTCCGGCCAACATCATCAACCAGGTTTCCATCTCTGGGACGGGAGCCACATGTATAGAAACACCGGACATCGAAGGAAAACTAGAATTGTTGGTATTGTTGTAAAAGCCGCTGCCTAGACTATCGAGGGTAAACGCCGCATCGCCCGCTTGAGAAGCCTCGTAATAAAATACGCCAACCATGCCCTGGCGTTCGTCGTGTACGACAACTTCACTGTCGATAAATTCTGCCCACTGCAAACCACCTATACGACCGAAAAAAATATCTGAAGCGTCGCCGCCGCTGACCGAGGGATTATTGAACGTGGCGATGATGTTAAAATCGAGCGCGGTATCGTCCGGGTTTTCATAGGTAGGAGCATAAAACGGTGAAAAGGCGAAGCTACTGAAACTTAGTAAAGAACTGTCGTAGTCTGCGGACAAGCTGCCGGCCGCGGTATTGTCATCGACAAAGTCGTAAAACAAGCCAATACTGACGGTTTCACCAATCTGGTACACATTATCCTCATCCATCACTTCCAGTGTGATGGTCGATGCATGAGCACTGCCTGCAAATAAAGCACTTACGAAAAACAATACTGGTCCCAACAACGCCTTCAAGAAGACTCTCCCTTTTTAAAAAACATTCAGTTTGTCGAGTAAGCAGCCGCGCGAAGGGAAGGAATTTGTTTACGACGTTTGAGTTAGCCGAATCTGTCCCTATTATCTGTCTACGGTATCCTTACCCACTCCATTTGTACCAATTTGCCGAGTTAACTATGTCACTTTCTGAAATAAGATTCAACAGAGATATTGTTATAGATATTTAACAAACAATACCCGGTCACCACCTTTGCCATCGTAGTTCGCCACATAGGGAATGCCGTTGGATTGCTGTGGCGCTGGCATAAATTCAAAACCAAGCCGCTGATGAAAGGCAATCGAGTCTTTGTTGACGAGCGAAGTCAGACAATGCACTTCCTTGCGATCATACTGTTTGACGGTTTCAAAAAAACGGGAATACAAATCTCGCGCAATTCCACGTCCACGGTAGTCGGGGTGCACGCCAACAAAATGAATATACGCCTGATCAGGAAAGGTTTGCGATAAAAAACCGACGAGAAAAGCGATAAGTTCGCCCTGCTCTTCTACTACAAAACTGGTTTGCTGAAAGTGGATGAAAAACAATTTGGGCAAGAGTTGTGAGAGATCCCTTCCGCCCCACCACAACGGGATCTGGGATATCACCGGCGGATGATCGTCCGCTTTTAGATTTCTTATGTTGAGTGCGCCTTCCATGCCAGCGATATTTTCATTCCATTTTTACTAAAGTTCGAACGCGCCCGGATTAGCCAGCAATTGCTGGAGCTGATCCTCATCCAGGACCGGCACGCCTAACTCCTGTGCTTTTGTCAGTTTTGACCCGGCTTCGGCGCCGGCAATTACGCAACTGGTTTTTTTCGACACACTGCCAGCAACTTTCGCGCCTAGTGCCTGCAATGCGGCCTTGGCATCGTTACGGGTCATAGTTGAAAGTGTTCCGGTAAGCACAATGGTTTTGCCCGCGAGTATTTGCTCGCCTGGCTCTGCCTTTTGCACTTCCGGCCAGTGAATACCTGCCTTGATTAATTTATCGATGACATCACGATTATGTTTTTGCTTGAAGAACTGCACGATGTGCGAGGCGACAACAGGTCCGACGTCAGGTACCTCTTGCAAATTCACTTCATCGGCCATAATCAAGGACTCCAGATCTCCGTAATGTCGCGATAGCGTAAGCGCAGTTGCCTCACCAACCTCTCGAATTCCCAAGGCATAAAGAAATCGATCGAAGCTGGTCTGTTTGCTTTGTTCCAATGCATCGACGAGATTTTGCGCCGACTTTTCTCCCAGGCGTTCCAGTTCGGCAAGTTGTTTTACGTCTAGTTTGTATAAATCGGCAACGTCTTCAATCAAACCTTCATCGACAAATTGCTCAACCAGTTTATCGCCAAGACCATCGATATCCATAGCCTTGCGCGCGGCAAAATGCTTTATCGCCTCTTTGCGTTGGGCACCACAAAACAAACCACCACTACAACGGGAAACCGCCTCTCCTTCGACACGTACAGCGCTGGAACCGCACACCGGGCATTTATCTGGTATTTTAAATTTCTTCGCATTCGTCGGACGTTTACTCAATACCACGCCGACCACTTCCGGAATGACATCGCCGGCGCGACGTACAATCACGGTGTCACCAATCCGTACATCTTTACGATCAATTTCATCTTGATTATGCAAGGTGGCATTGGTCACGGTTACGCCAGCGACTCGCACAGGTTCCAAACGCGCGACGGGTGTCAGGGCGCCGGTACGACCAACTTGAACGTCGATGCCGTTGAGTAGCGTAATCTCCTCCACGGCAGGAAACTTGTGCGCAACGGCCCAGCGTGGCGCTCTGGCGACGAATCCCATGTCTTGTTGCAAGCGCAAGTCATCGACTTTATACACCACACCGTCGATCTCATAGGCGAGCTTGCTGCGCTTTTCACTCAAAGCTTGATATTGTTTCAGACAGGCTTGTGGGCCTTTTACGCGCTTTACTTCGGGGTTGGTAGGCAAACCCCAGGACTTGAGTTGCTGTATGGTGTCGTAGTGAGTAGACGCCACTTCCTTTGATACTTCACCGACGCCGTAACAATAAAATGTCAGCGGGCGTTGCGCCGTGATTCGTGAATCCAGCTGCCGCAGACTCCCCGCTGCTGCATTACGTGGATTGGCGAAGGTTTTTTCTCCTGCCGCCTGTTGACGTACATTCAGTTCATCAAACCCTTTTAAAGGCATAAAGACTTCACCACGCACTTCCAGCACATCGGGAAAGCCTTTACCTCTTAGCTTTAAAGGCAAGGCCTTAATGGTTTTGACATTGAGCGTGACATCTTCTCCTGTGAGTCCATCACCGCGCGTTGCGGCTTGCACAAACTCACCCTGCTCATAACGCAGACTAATTGCCAGACCATCGAGTTTTGGTTCGACGCAATAGTGAACCACATCAAGATCAAGTTGTTCGCGTATGCGTCGGTCGAAATCAAAAACATCCTCATCGCTAAACGCATTGTTCAGCGACAACATCGGTACCTTGTGTTTAACCTGGCTGAAGGCGTCGAGCGGTTTACCGCCGACGCGCTGAGTCGGCGATGTTGGAGAAATCAGTTCAGGGTGTTCTGTTTCGAGTTGCTGCAACTCGCGCATAAGACGATCATATTCCGCGTCGGGAATCTCCGGGTCGTCGTGCACGTAATAGCGGTCGTTGTGGTACTCAATGGTTTCGCGCAATTCATCAATGCGCTTTTTAACAGAAGTGACAGCCGTCATGGTGATGTCTTAGTGAGGTTGCTTTTCTAAGGAAATCGTCTGTTCATCGAACTCGCGTATGCTTTGTTTGATTTTGTCCACTGCCGATTGCGTCAAGGGCTGGTGAGTTTCGTCTTGCAATTGCCCGCCCAGGCTACGCGAAACATTCTGCGCTGTTACCAGCATCGTGGTAAACACGTCTTTGTGCATCCCCGGAATAACAGGCATACGCATAAAGAAGCTCAAACCTGTTGTAACTAAATCATTCATATTTTCCTGCTCAAAAAATCCTGGCTTGAGCATGTTGACTACGCTGAACAAGGATAGATTGTCATCTTCAGGATACGGGTAATGAAAAATCTTGTACTGTCCATAGACGAGATGATTCTTCTCCATCGCACGTACGATATCTGACCCAGCAAACGTATTGTCGTCGAGCGCTACCACATGTAAGACAATAAACAATTCACGCTCGTCAGACGACGCATTTTCCGGTGTTTTTGCGTAGGCTTCCATGATAGGTTCCAACTGACTCTGATCCATTTTTTCGACAGCGTCGGTAGCACGATCAAACTCCTCCATACCTCGCTCAGAAGTAGGACGTGCAGAAAAACCCTGGTTTAACAGTGTAAGGGGAACATCCGCAGAAATATCCACTTCATCGGTAATTTCTGTTTTTACTTTGTTGGACTCGGGCTTGAGTGACGACACCAGTGATTCATTGATGTCTTTGGCGTTTGACTCGCCCTTTTTTACAACGACATTTTCGTCATCGTTACGCGTCAGCGCGTCTTTGATCTGATCTTTGCTTAGCGTTTCTGTATTCGTACCAGAACCACTCTTGCTACGGCCAAAAAATACGATACCCAACAACACCACGAGTGCGGCCGCACCCAGGGTCAGTCGTAAGGGATCGGTAAAAAATTCGCTCAGTGCCTCCATATCAGAAGCCCCTACATTGCGGCCAGTTCAGCGGCCTCATCCACGTCAACTGCTACCATGCGGGAAACACCAGGCTCGTGCATGGTAACCCCATTGAGTTGCTGCGCGATTTCCATCGTCGCTTTATTGTGTGTAATAAATATGAACTGCACATGTTCCGCCATTGCCTTAACCAGATTACAGAATCGTCCCACATTGGCTTCGTCGAGTGGCGCATCCACCTCGTCGAGCATACAGAACGGCGCAGGGTTCAATTCAAAAATCGAAAACACCAACGCTACGGCGGTGAGTGCCTTTTCTCCACCAGATAACAAATGAATATTACTAATACGCTTGCCGGGTGGTCTGGCCATGATAGTCACGCCGGTATCGAGCAAATCCTCGCCTGTTAGTTCGAGGAAGGCCTGACCGCCGCCAAACAGTTTTGGGAAATTTTTCTTCAAGCCGTCATTGACCTGATCAAAGGTTTCCTTGAATTTCGCACGCGTCTCCCTGTCGATCTTGCGTATCGCATTTTCGAGAGTGCTCAAGGCTTCATTCAAATCATTCAACTGTTCATCAAGATATTTCTTGCGTTCCATCTCTTGCGTGTATTCATCGATGGCCGCCAGATTGATTGCACCCAGTTTGGAAATCTTGGTCGCAATTGCCGTCAATTGTTCTTCCCAATTTTCGATACTGGCCTCTTCCGGTATGGCCTCAAACACGGTACTAAGTTCGTGCCCTTCCTCGGCGAGATGTTCCTGTATCGTCTGACGACGTACGTTCAAGGTCTGCGCATTCATCCGCGCTTCGTCGAGCTGGCTGCGCGTCTCCTGAACTTTCTGTTCGGCGCGTACACGTTTCTCGCTCAAATCACGAAGTTCGGCTTCGATGACTTCAACTTTACGTCGGGCATCGGCTAGACGTGCCTCAACTTCCATGCGCTGGTTTAGCAAGGTCTCAAGCTCGCTCTTGACCTGCGTGACCGGATTGTCGCCCTCATGGAGTGAAGACTCGAGACTTTGACGACGTTCACGCAAGGATTCTATCTGTTGTTCGAGGCGGTTCAGATTCTGCTTCAGACTCTCCAGCGACGTCATCACGGCCTTATGTTCGAGTTGCGCCTGCTGTGCCTTGCTACGGTCATCATTGGACTGGCGACGTGTCTCTTCAACACGCGCACGCAACTCATCACGTTGCGCAGTAAGCACTTCACGCTGACGTGTAGTTTCTTCCATTTGTTCCAGTGCAAGTTCTAGCGCGGCGCGTGCCTCTTGAATTTGCGCGTTATTCTGTTCCAGCTGTACCTGAATCTCTTCCTGTTCACGCAAAATACGTTCGATACGCGTATTGACCTGATCGAATCTCGCCTGCTTACCACTGCGCTGCGCCTTGATTTCGCCCAGGCGTCTTTCCATCTGACTCAGATCGCGCTGCATCTCGTCGCGTTCGCGTTCTACTTCGGCCAGTGTCTGTTTGCCGATTTCGTAAGACTCATTCAACTCATCAAGTTGGGCGTTCAACAATTGCTGTTCTTCATACAATTGTTTCAATTCTTTTTCACGTTCAATCACGCCGGATTTTTCGTCCAGAGCCTGGTTGATACGTAACCAATGTCTGCCCAACCAAATCCCCTGCGGTGTAATCACCGATTCGTTCTCTGCGAGGGCCGAGCGCATCGCCAGCGCTTGTTCAACCGAGTCAGCACAAAAAACCCCAGCAAGGAGGCTGCTGGTTGCCCAATCAGATTTGATTTGGTCGGCCAGACGTTTCCGGTCACCACTGGGCAATATCGATGCGGTGCGATCGATCTCGACAAAACCGATATTGTTGTTTCCCAATTCATTTACCACGTTGACGACCTGATCCAGATTATCAACACAGATGGCATTCAGGTGTTGGCCAAGCACAGTCTCGACGGCCTTTTCCCAACCACTGTTGACGTCGAGGCCCTGCGCCAGATGTTGGTTGTCGGACAAACCCTTGTCCTGTAGCCACTGGCTGGCTTCTTTGTTTTCTCCGAGAGCCGCTTCCTGCAGGGCTTCCAAAGAAGAAACACGACCTTCAATCTGTTGACGACGACTGCGCGCTTGCGACAGGCGATCAGAAATGTCCTGATTGGTTTCGCGTTGTTGCGAGATGCGGCTATTGCGCGTTTGCATATTGCCGAGCAAGGTATCGAGACGCTCTTGTTCAATCTCGATACTTTCATCCAGTTCTGCTAGCTCACGTTCCAGTTCGGCGGTATCAACACCCTGGGATTCGTCACGCAGTCGACCGTGACGCTGCTCCAGTTGGCGTGATTGATCTTCCATATGGGTAATACGGGTGCGCTGCACCTCTGCGGATTGCGCAGGTGCGTTTGAATTTTGAGTGAACTCATCCCACCGGGCTTGCCATTCGTGTAGATTGGCTTCTGCCTCTTCACGTTGACTGTCTGATAGCGCCAGTGTCTCTGATACCGACTCAACCAGAGGCTCAAGTTCCTGCAAGCGCTTCTGTTGCGCGGTCAACTTGTCACTGTCATGAGTGTAATGCAGATTCGCTTCTTTCCACTCGCGTTCGGTCTGTTTTAAATCCTGTTCCAGTTCCTGTTTGCGCGTCTGGTAGTGACGTATGGCCTGTTCCTTGGTCGAGATCTCCGCGCCAACCTGGTAAAACTGCGCCTGAATCTCGTTCAGAATGTCCTGCTCTTCAGTAACGGTTTCACGCTGTTTTTCGATACTGGCTTCGAGTGAGCGTTGCGCCGCGATATCCGCTTCCAGATTGAGTGAAAACGCTTTCACCGCTTCGTCGCGTTCGCGTGCGTGATTATCCATTTCGCGCCATTGCAGGGCGAGCAACTGTCCCTTTTTTTCCCGTTCTTCGGCTTTTAAAACTTTATAGCGTTCTGCCGTACGCGCCTGTCTTTGTAAACGCTCGAGTTGCTTGTCGAGCTCCTCACGCAAATCGTTTATACGCGTGAGATTCTCGTGCGTATGTTTCATGCGCGTTTCGGTTTCACGGCGACGCTCTTTGTATTTGGAGATACCCGCCGCTTCTTCCATTAAATTTCGCAATTCTTCGGGCTTGGCTTCGATCAAACGCGAGATCATGCCCTGTTCGATAATCGCGTAAGAACGTGGGCCCAGACCGGTGCCGAGAAAGATATCGGTAATATCACGGCGACGACAACGCGCGCCATTGAGGTAATAATTGGATTGACCGTCACGACTGACCAGACGCTTGATCGAGATCTCGTTGTATTCCGCGTATTGACCGCCGAGTTTACCCAGGCTGTTATCGAATACTAACTCGATGGATGCCTGCCCTACTGGTTTTCTTGCAGCCGATCCGTTGAAAATAACGTCGGCCATGGAGTCGCCGCGCAGGTGCTTGGCCGAGCTTTCGCCCATTACCCAACGCACTGCATCAATGATATTAGACTTGCCACTTCCGTTAGGCCCAACAACGCCGACGAGATTGCTCGGCAGGTGTACAGTGGTTGGGTCTACAAAGGATTTAAAGCCAGACAATTTGATCTTGGAAAGTCTCATATCTCGTTGATTATCCAGTATTAAAGAAATAGATTTTTTTCAGTAGGACGTAATCCGGTACAATGCCCGGCTAAGGTAACACAGAGAGAAACCCATGCCTAGCCAACCCAGTAAAAATCTTGAAACCTTCGAAAACCCGAACCCGAAGCTGGATTACACCATCCGAATTCGCGTGCCGGAATTCACTTGTTTGTGCCCAAAAACTGGCCAACCGGACTTCGCCACGATCAATATTGAGTACGTCGCCGATCAGTCTTGCGTCGAGTTGAAAGCGCTGAAGATGTATATCTGGTCATATCGTGACCAGGGCGCCTTTCACGAGGCGGTGACCAATCAAATTTTGGCCGATCTAGTCGAAGCAACAAACCCACGCTTTATGCGCATTACCGCTGAATTCAACGTTCGAGGCGGCATATACACTACCGTCGTTGCCGAACATCGCAATCCTCAGTGGCAAGCACCCACGCTTGTGCAGCTTCCCTGATCCGTGAGCATAAATAAGCCGCTATTCCTCGGCATCGATTTTGGGACTTCTGGTTGTCGCGCCATCGTTATCGACGATGCGGCTACCATTTGTGCCGAAGCACGCGTTGAGCTCTCCGCGTCCATGGTTATAGGTAATCGGGTGTCGCAAGACCCACGCGTGTGGGAGACAGGTTTACGCTCATTATTTGATCAACTCCGCGGTCAGATTATGCTGAAAAATATCGTTGCGTTGTGTATCGACGGTACATCCGGCAGTGTGTTGTTGTGTGACGCCACTGGCACGCCGCTGACGCCAGCGCTGATGTATAACGATGCAGACAATGCCGATGCCGCCGAGCGCATTCGAACATTGGCGCCCGATCAAAGCGGTGCCCACGGTCGTAGTTCCGGTTTAGCCAAATTAATCAGCCTTCAAACCATGACTGACTCGCCCAATGCAATTGCTCTAAATCAGGCGGATTGGCTTAGCGGTGTGTGTCGTGGCGATTTTTTGATCAGCGATGAGAACAATGCGCTGAAAATGGGTTATGACCCGGTCGCGCGTAACTGGCCGCAGTGGATAGGCGAATTGCTTGATCTTGAGAAAATTCAGCTTCCAGTAGTACTCACTCCCGGTAGCTTCACCGGTCGGGTATGCGCGGAATTCGCGCAACGTAGCGGCCTGTCTACGACGACAGCGGTAATTGCCGGTACGACGGACAGTATCGCCGCATTTCTCGCAACAGGTGTTGATAATGTCGGTGACGCGGTTACCACTTTGGGTTCTACATTGGTGCTCAAAATATTGTGCGAAGAGCCGGTGTTTGCGCCGGAATTCGGCGTCTACAGTCATCGCCTGGGCGCCTATTGGCTGGCCGGCGGTGCGTCGAATGCGGGCTGCGCGGTGTTTAAACAGTTTTTCACTCAGAAACAAATCGATGACATGAGTGCGCAATTGAATCCTCAGCAATCAACGGGGCTGGACTATTATCCATTGCTACGCAAAGGCGAGCGTTTTCCCATCGCCGACCCAGACCTGGCCCCTCAATTGGAACCACGGCCGTCGAGCGATGTCTCTTTTTTCCAGGGCATGCTCGAAGGCCTGGCTACTATCGAACAGCAGGCCTATGAAAAGTTACACGAGATGGGCGCACCCTACCCGCGACGGGTTTTGACCAGTGGTGGTGGAAGCGTTAATGATGCGTGGACTCAGATTCGTCAAACAAAGTTACGCACCACGGTAGAACGTGCGCAACAAACCGAAGCCGCCTATGGTAGCGCCCTGCTGGCTCATGCGGCGATACAACAACAGGAATAAGCTATGTCAAAAAACAATCCTTTTAGCGGCGCGAATTATTTGCTACGTGGTGCAAGCATGTTGCGCCAGCCGGGTATACGTAAATTTGTGATTGTACCTTTACTGATCAATATCACATTATTCGTTGGGCTCACGTTTCTGATCTATTCATGGGCAAGCGATTTACTCGACGCCGCGCTGGCATCGATGCCGGAATGGTTGCAGTGGTTGGACTGGTTAGTCATGCCGATAGTATTAGGTGGCATGTTGTTGTTCACCTATTTTACGTTTACGATTGTTGCAAATCTGATTAGCGCGCCTTTTAACAGTTATCTGGCAGAAGCCGTCACCAGCATGGTCAGCAACAAAGAACCACTCGAAACCGACTGGGCCGAAGCACTTGCTTCGGTTGGTCCGACGATAAAAGAAGAGTTTCAAAAAATCACCTATGCAGGGATACGCGCGATACCGTTTCTCGGTTTGTTTTTTATTCCCGGCGTAAACTTTTTCGCCTCCGCCGCTTGGTTGGTCTACAGCTCATGGATATTGTCGCTTCAATATGTAGACTACCCTTTCGCCAACCAAAAAGTCGCCTTTCGTGATCAACGCCTGCGTATGCGCGAACGCCGTTGGCTAGGACTAGGTTTTGGGGGCGCGGTGATGTTTAGTACTATGATTCCGGTTGTTAACCTGTTTGTGGTTCCTAGTGCGGTTGTAGGGGCGACCTTGCTTCACTTGGAAAATTTTGAAGGTTCTGATTGATGGGTGATCCCAGCGCAACACAGCGATATTAATTGGAAATGACGTTAGACTGAGCATCAAACCAAGTCAACTCCTCGTAGTCGCGTTCCCATTAAAAATATAAAAGTAACGTGCACCCTATAAACCGACAAGAAATGCCGCAATTGAATTTTGCCGACAGTCTGTTAAATGAAATTGAGTGTAAGGCGAAACGATTTTCGCTTGTTGGTCTAGTAGATCCAGATATTAGGGTCAATACTGACGAGCAGGTGCTTATATTGCGAACAACGGATTTGTGTGATGCCAATAGCGTCATCCAAGACGTTGATTTGATGCGGATCCGCTGGTATATCAGCCTGGAGTCCGCCACACCAAATAGACTATCCTTTTCGCGTTACCTTGAGACTCTTTATCTCGCAGTTGGACTCAAACCGCATGTCTATATTGAGTACATAGCCTTCGACACAAATCCCTGGATTACCGAAAAACGGCGTGATGGTTTTCTGGTGACGACTTTTTCTGTGAAGAAAGAACCGTATCTACCAACTACGGTCCTTTCCGGCGAGAATGCAATTTTAATGTATTTGCAGTTACTTTGCCTTATCAAGAACCCCAAGATCCAGGCAAAACCGCCGGTCGAAATCGATTCATCACCTGGCGTGGGTGAGATAGCTAGCAAGCAAGCTCTGTCTCGACCTCCACTGCTGTTGCCGTTTTCGGGACTAAAAATCGATATCATTACACTTTGGCAAGGACTGCAATCGCAAGATAGAAAATACGTCAGCACAAATTTGAGGAAGGTTTAGCACCCGTCGAAAAACTTGCATTAATAATGAAAAGAACTCAGCTAAGCTTATCCAGCTTTCAGATACACACACCCGCGTTCATTAACAACAATACAATCGAACTCATTATCGAAACAACGCTGCCGGATGAGCAAAGAGCAAAAAAATCGCTACCGATGGAAGTTATACCTGAGCCTCAATGGAACCGTAAGCTTCCCCAAAAAGTAGACAAGTCAAAAGTAGAGAATTCTGGCAAACTAGGCCCAGGAGGCTCTAATGAAGAAGTCAAAATTTACAGAAACACAAATTGTATCGATATTAAAGGAAGCGGAGGCCGGAATCGGTGTACAGGAGATCTGCCGTAAACACGGGATCAGTTCGCCAACGTATTACAAGTGGAAGTCCAAATACGGAGGACTGGAAGCGTCTGAGTTAAAGCGAATAAAAGACCTGGAGTCTGAAAATGCCAAGCTCAAACGTATGTATGCGGATATGGCATTGGAAAACACTGCGC
>JAOUMY010000023.1 GCA_029881255.1 Gammaproteobacteria bacterium
TGGCCCCGCGACAAAAACCGCCGACGCCTGGCAGGTGTGAGCTCCTTTGGGTTCAGTGGAACTAATGCCCACGTGATACTCGAAGAAGCACCCCAAACCGCTGCCCTCACTTCGGAAGTTGAACGCCCACTGCATATTCTCGCGCTCTCGGCAAAAACGCCCAATGCACTTGGCGACATTGTGCAACGTTACCAACAATTTTTGCGTAAACACCCTCAACAACGTTTAGAGGACATTACCTATACCGCGACCACTGGCCGTTCTCACTTCGCCGTGCGTGCCTGTTTCATTGCCTCTTCCCCGCAACAACTACTGCAATTGTTAGAACAACAAGCGGTTGATCATCCCTCTGCTTTGCCCTATTACGGTGAATCCACTCTCAGTCAACCTGCGCAAGTAGCACTATTGTTTACCGGTCAAGGTTCGCAATATCCCAATATGGCGCGCTCACTGTTTCAAACTCAGCCCGCATTTCGCGATAACCTGATACAGTGCGATCAGATGTTGCGCCCTTATATGGACCGCTCCCTGCTCTCTCTCTTGTTCCCGCAAGATAATGAACAACACGATGATCTGAACCAGACCGTTTACGCGCAACCGGCGCTTTTCGCTGTGGAATATGCACTTGCCCAACTGTGGCTGTCCTGGGGAGTAAAGCCCAAAGTTTTGCTCGGCCATAGCATTGGCGAATATGTTGCCGCATGTATCGCCGGGGTTTTCTCTCTGGAAGAGGGACTACGCTTAATCGCCGCCCGTGCCCGCCTAATGCAGGCCCTTCCGCAGAATGGCGCCATGGCCGCTATCGCTGCCGATGCAAATCGGGTGCAACAAACGATTGCTGCCTATGGACAGATATCCATTGCCGCGATAAATGCGCCGCAACAAACCGTCATCTCCGGGGATCGAGCCGCCGTCGAAGCCGTGTGTAAGGAATTCTCAGCGCAAAAAATTCCTCACACGCGCTTGAACGTCTCCCATGCATTCCACTCTCCGTTAATGCAACCCATGTTGGCCGATTTCAAACAGGTTGCCGAACACATTCGCTTTCAGCCCCCGACCATCACGTTGATCTCGAATCTTACCGGTCAGGTGATTAGTGACGACCTGACACGGCCACAATATTGGCTGGACCACGTGTTGGCCTCTGTTCGTTTTGAGCAAAGTGTGCGCACGGCTTACGACCTGGGTTGTCGCGTTTTTCTCGAACTCGGGCCTACACCGGTACTTAGCGGTCTCGGACAACAATGTATCGATGACGTCCAATGTCGCTGGTTAAGCACATTGCACCGGGGACGGGACGAATGGGAAGGCACGCTTCGCTGTCTGGCCTCGCTATACCAACTCGGTGTTTCCATTAACTGGCAAGCCTTCGATTCACCGTACACGCGACGCAAAATCGCGTTGCCGACCTATCCCTTCCAACGGAAAAAGTTTTGGTTCCAAACCAAGAAAGCGCCTGCTCCTACCTTTATTTCAGAAAATAGCCTTAACCCGCTATTAGGGCACAAGATTCCACTATCAAGATCTGAAACGCGGTACTACGAAAGCTACTACTCTCCAACATTCCCCAAACTCCTTTCGGATCATAAGCTATTCGATTCCGTCGTAGTGCCTGGCGCAGCGTATATCACCACGGTCATTGCCGCCGCACAAGATGCTTTGGACGCGACCTCTGTTGAAATGAGTGACCTCTATTTTCTACAACCTTTAGTCATTTCGCCTGACGAAAACTATCGCGTTCAGACAAGTTTATCGTTTAACGAGGACAACTCGGCGAAGTTCGAGGTAAATAGCCTTCTTGAAGACAAACAAAATAGCGGGCGCCAAAATTGGCTCTCCCATGTCTCCGGGCACATACAAGCGCAACACGTATCTGCGACCGCAATACTGCCTAAGATAACCTCGCTATCCGCTGATAATGTGAACCATAAAAGCATCGATGGCACCGACTTCTACCGAAAATTCGAGCGTTATGGTTATCATCTGGGGCCACGGTTTCAGGGTTTAAAATCGATTTGGCAACACGAAAACGAGATTATTTGTGAATTAAGCTTACAAAATTGTGACGACTACGACCAATACGACCTATATCCGGGCATTGTCGACTCCGTCTTTCAAGCGCTTTCTGTCGCTCATTCCAACAAATCAACGCTCAGTGAAAACGAGATATATTTGCCATTCTATATTCGTAAGCTTAGCTATACGAAACCTGCATCACTTACAGAATCACTATGGTGTAAAGTTACCTACTCAAATGTTGATAACCAATCCGAGAACAGCGTTACCGGCGACATGCTGCTTTTCGATAAACACGGAACCGTTATCTTGTGTATAGAAGGATTTGAGGGAAGAATCGCGCGAGACATTAAACCTTCTCAATATGAATCCGATATTTTTTACCAGTTAGACTGGCTTGAACAAGAGAGAAATACAACCGGGATCTCCTCAAATGCAGGCACAGGTGAAAACCATTGGTTGATATTTGCTGATAAAAACGGCGTTGGTCGTTCCTTAGTCGATGAACTACGTATTCAAACAGACGACTATACTCTTGTCACTCCGGGTGATTCGTCGCAGACGGACTCCTCCTGTCGCTGCACTCTGGATCCACAACGTGCAGGTGACTTTCACCAACTATTGACGTCAGTATCGACCAAGAATACATCGATCAATATCGTTTTTCTTTGGGCATTGGATCGTTTTCAACACACACCGAATGAAATCTATGCGTCAGCCTTATACCTAACTCAAGCTGCGGCTCAATGCACATCTTCGATACGTCTATCATTTGTGACGCGTGCGGCCCAGGCTGCGTATGTGAATTCTCTAGGCCATATTGATGCTATTCAGGCCGCGATATGGGGATTCGTTCGAACAGTCATGTGGGAACACCCTAACCTATCATGTCAACTAATAGATTTGGACGTTACTGCCAGCGCCAAAGAAAAAGAAGACCTACTCGCCGAGTTGCGTGACAGGTCTGGTGAAAACCAAATTGCATTTCGCCAAAATCGGCGCTTAGCTGCACGCCTAACAACCCGACCTATGACGCCAACAGACAGTCAGAATTTTTTTATAAAACCAGATTCTACCTACCTTATAACGGGTGGTCAGGGAGCACTAGGTCTGAAACTCGCAAATTGGCTAGTAGACAAAGGTGCGGATACTATTGTCTTAACAGGGAGAAGTGAGGCGAATTCACCAACGCAACTCTTCATAGAAACCCAACAGAAACGCGGTATAAGTATCCGGTATATTCCAGCTGACGTCGGCGATTTATCTCAGACGAAATTGTTATTCACAACAGTCGATGAATCCGGCCCTCCATTGCGAGGTGTTTTTCATACTGCTGGCGTGCTAGACGATGGAAGCGTTGGCGAACAGGATTGGCAACGCTTCTCGAACGTGCTTGCGCCGAAAATCACGGGCACGTGGAACCTACATAATGTTACCAAAGACAGCGACCTGGATTACTTCGTATGCTTTTCATCTATTGCCGCAGTAATCGGCTCTCCTGGGCAAAGCAGTTACGCTATGGCAAACGCATATATGGACGCTCTCATGGCATACCGTAGGGGGAAGAATTTGGTGGGTATTTCCATCAATTGGGGACCCTGGGGTGAGTTTGGTATGGCGGCGTCGCTTGGGCGAATGCACCAGCAGCGCATGACTGCAGGGGGTATTAACGCGCTTAATCCAGAAACAGGTTTTATTGCGCTAGAACACAGTTTACAAGATGTTTCGCTTGCACAAATTGTCATCGCTTCTATAGATTGGAAACATTGGTTTAGTGCGAGAGCTTCGTCGTCGCCACCACTTCTTAATAGATTAGCCGTCAAATACCAAAATATGGTGACGCCGCTCAAACCGCAGCTGATAGAAAAACTGAAACAAGCTAACGGACAGGACAAAAACAAGGTCTTGACATTGTATTTAAAAGAACTTCTTTCCTCGGCACTCGGCTACGAAAGTAGCAATGAAATAGACGAGTCGATGCCCTTAACAAACTATGGCGTGGATTCCATTACTATCATAGAACTACGAAATCAGTTACGTTCATTATTAGGCGTCGACATTCCGATCAGCGAATTCTTCTCTAGCATCACAATTTCTGAGCTGTCTACGAAGGCGCTACAACATTTCCAGGGTGAATCGAAGAACGCCGAGACGACTGTTTATCAGGAAATTCAGACTGTGCCTAAACAGGACTACTATCCTGTTTCTCACGCCCAGTTTCGACTTTGGCTACTTCACCAGGTCGATCACAACAATTCCGCCTATCACCTTCCAGCGATAATTCCTTTGCCCGAATCCGCAGACAAGAATGCTATCGAGGACGTGATATATACAATGACTCTGCGACACGAAACTTTGCGCACGTCGTTCGAAGAGCATGAAGACAGGCCCGTTCAAGTTATACGTGACCCGACCAATATATCAATAGACACCGTCTCGCTAACTAGCCTTGAGGCGATGCATGACTATTTCAGAAACTTCAGTGTTGCCAAGTTTGATTTAACGTCAGTCCCGCTTTTTCGTGCCAACTATGCCGTACTGGACAATGGACAGAAATTCTTATTGTGGTGTATGCACGAAATAATTGCGGATGGCACTGCAAGCGCTATCTTTCAACATGAAGCTGAAAAACTGTTGTCCGCATATCAGAGCGACTTGGAAAATCCACTAACGCCGCTAACGATTCAATACAAGGATTTCGCTACATGGCACAACCAACTAATCGCCGGTGAAGAAGGCAGGAAAAGTAGGGACTATTGGCACGGAGTGCTCGAAACGCCACCCAATATGTTGGAGTTGCCTTTCGACTTCCCGATCAGCAACGCGGCACATCGCAGACGTTCGATTTATTCGTTCGATATTTCAGCGAGTCAATTCACATCTTTGCAGCGTTTCATACAACAGCAAAATGTCAGCTTGTTTATGCTAATTCAAGCAATACTCTGCCTTATGTTGTCTCGCGTTACCGGCCAAAGAGACCTCATTTTCGGATCTGCAGCCTCGGGTCGAATTCATCAAGACGTTCAACCTCTCATTGGATGTTTTGTCAATACAATACTTTTACGACATCGCATCCCCCAACACGCGACATTTGTCGATTTATTGTCGTCTATTAGAGAAACCACCATTGAAAGTCTGACGCATCAACTTTACCCATTTGACCGATTAGTTGATGAATTGAACATAAAACGTGAAGCTGATCGCTTTCCGCTTACTTCTGTTCTCTTGAATGTTATGAATTTTTCGGATTCGATAATACCCTATTCTATAGATAGAGATATGAAAATTGAGCTTGAGCTTTACGCGGTACCAAAACACGACAGTGTCTATTTTGAGTGTCATTATCGAAACGCGCTTTTCACACAACAGACTATCGCAACGTTACTGGGAACATTTACTGACCTGATCACTCAAGTCGTTCAGAATCCGAGTCTAAACATCGATAAATACAAACTATTTATGCGGGACAACACAATAATGGATGCCAACAGACTTATACTCACTTCCGATGAGGAAAATCTTGAAAATAATACCCATACTGATGAAGCTGAGGTCGTAATATGAGTTTTGACGAACTGCTCGAAGCGCTGGTTACAAACGATATAAAAATTCGTGTTGAAGGGGATAATTTACGCATTAAGGCTGATCGCTCGGCCCTAACTTCCGATCTTACTCAACAGATAAAGACACATAAGGCTTCTCTCTTAAGCTGGGCAAGAAAGCAACAGGTCGATAACCCTTCTCTTCCTAAAACGCCCTTTCAGGCTTTCGTTGAAAATCTAAATGTGACGCTAAAGTATCACGACGTCGCGTCTCAATTTAGTGACATGGCGGTGCGGAATCCGGATTCCATTGCGGTCGAGTACCGAGATCAAAAATTCAGCTATGCTCAAATCAATGACGGTGCAAATAGGGTAGCGAACACTTTAATCGATCGAGGTTTAGAACAAGAAGCGATCATAGGTTTACTGATTGATAACCCAGTTGATCATTTAATTGCCGTCATTGGTTCATTCAAAGCAGGCGCAATGTTTGCCAGCTTTGGCTTGCAAAATCCGATACCACACATTCGGCAACAAATCGAATCAGCGAGACCCTCGGTCTGGGTATGCAGTTCAAACAGTTTAAGTATCATCTCGGAAATATACGAGCAGAGAGGCCGTACTGAAAAGTTTGTTATACTGATCGACGGCATCGCGACTGGGGAGCCCGTGGATATCGACGCGCTTGCAGACAGCAAACTTCGCGCAAACTGCACGAGCTTTACATCATCAAGCATTAATACGCCACCGACCTTAACCAGAGATCGAAACGCCCCGTGCTATATTTATTTCACATCGGGTTCAACGGGTACACCCAAGCCCATTGTGGGACGTACCCAAGGTCTTGCACACTTTATCGAGTGGGAGATCGACACGTTTAAAATCGATAAGCACGCCCGTGTCAGCCAACTCACCGCTCCCACTTTTGATGCCTATTTACGTGATGTCTTTGTCCCTTTGTGCAGTGGTGCAACATTGTGCATTCCCCCGCAAGCCAGTCGCAATTTGACACCTGATGTTCTCGTCTCGTGGATACAACAACAAGCCATCACCCTCGTGCACTGCGTCCCCTCTCTCTTCAGGACATTGCTCTCCCAGCATCTCACTCCCGAACACTTTTCTGCCCTGCAACATGTGTTGCTCGCCGGAGAGCCGTTGTTGCCCCGCGATGTCAAAAAATGGCAAAACATTTTTGGTCAACGGGTAGAACTGGTTAATCTTTATGGCGCTTCAGAAACCACGATGGTCAAGTGCTTCCACCGCGTCACACCTGAAGATGCGAAACAGACGTTCATTCCCGTGGGTCGCGCTATGTCGGGCGCTGCGGTGATTGTTCTCGACGAACAGGGACGAGTATGTCCACGCGGCGAAATTGGCGAGATCTATATTCGTTCGCCCTATGTCAGTCTCGGCTATTATCAACAAGCAGAAATGACTCAGCGTGCGTTCGTCGCCAATCCGCTGATGGAAGGCGACACGGTCTATCGTACCGGCGACCTGGGGACACTGTTGCCCGATGGCAATCTGCGATTTCTGGGCCGACGCGATCAACAGGTCAAGGTCAATGGCATCCGTATTGAGCTAAGCGAGATAGAAAACGCCTTGCTGGCACAACCAGATATTCAGGAAGCCGCAGTGATTGCCACTACTACCGATTTCGGTGATACCGTGTTGCACGCGTACTACGAAAACAAAGAAGCTATACCCACAGAAGAATTGCGTGCCTTTCTTAGCGATAGATTACCAGCTTCATTTCTTCCCAGTACCTATACCCACCTGGATAACCTGCCGCTAACACCAACAGGTAAAATCGACCGTAAGGCATTGCAACAGACTGTCGACACCTCGGACACGCAGAATTACGTGGCGCCGGTCACACCGACCCAACAGCAGTTGGCCGATATCTGGCAGGAAGTACTCGGGCTGGAGCGTGTGGGTATCCAGGATAATTTCTTTGAAATCGGCGGACATTCCCTACGCGCACTGCTGGTCATCTCGAAAATTCGTAAAACGTTTGAAGTGGAATTCCCGCTTGGTACCTTGTTCGATGCGCCTACCATTACCCAACTTGCCGAACTCATCGACAACTCGCAACATAGCCATTTCAGTGCCATCGAACCACTACCGCAGCAAGCGCACTACAGCCCCTCCCGTGCGCAAATGCGTTTGTGGCTTCTGCGTCAATTTGACGCGGATAGTTCTGCCTATCATATCCCCGCTATTCTCGATTTGCCTGACGGTATCAACAATAGCGTATTCGAACAGGTACTCAATACCATCATCGAACGCCACGAAACGCTGCGCACGGTCTTTAACGAAGTTGACGAGCAGGTGGTTCAATTTATTCTGCCTCCTTCGCCGATTACATTGCAGCAGCAGACGTTCGAGTCTACTGATGCACTGCAGCAGGCTATCAAGGCATTTACCGTCGCACCATTTGATTTTATTAACGGTCCTTTATTCCGTGCGCAAATTATTGTGACGCCCCAGGGACAAAAACAGTTGCTTTGGTGTATGCATGAAATCATCGCTGACGGTACGTCCAGCACGCTTTTTCAAAAAGAGGCCGAGCAACTGTTACAAGCCTTCCGCCAAGGGCTACCCAATCCGCTCGCTCCTCTGCGCATACAATATAAAGATTATGCCGCCTGGCAAAACAGAATGCTCGAAGAAGACAGTGGTGCCGACAGTCGAAACTATTGGCATACGCAACTCAGCGGTAAATTACCCGTCTTGGATCTGCCTTTTGACTTTCCCCTTACTGCGCAAACTGATACACACGGGGCCTATTACGAGTTTACCGTACCGGCACAAGTTCAGAAGACCTTGCACAGCTATTGTCAATCACATCAAGTTACGCCGTTTATGCTACTACAAGCGACGTTAACGGTAGCACTATGCAATCTTACCGGCCAAAAAGACATCATTTTAGGTTCGCCAGTGGCCGGTAGAGACCACATAGACCTACAACCACTGATCGGTTTTTTTCTTAACACCATTCTACTGCGCTACCAAACAATGCCGACAACAACGTTTGCGCAGTTGTTACAAACTGTTAAGAAAACCACGTTAGATGGTCTAGCACATCAGCACTACCCCTTTGAACAACTCGTTGACGAACTGGATGTCTCTCGACAACGTATTCGCTTTCCGCTCACATCGATCTTACTCAACGTGATGAATTTCACCGACAATACGCAAACTCTTGATCTTTTCGAGGCTCGCCATTGTTCGGTTGACAAAGACATGAAAATAGAATTTGAAATCGATGTGTTTGAGTACAGCAATGGTATGCGTTTTCGATGTATATATCGTACGGGTTTATTCCGCCCGGAGACTATAGAGTATTTGATGCGGAATTTTGTCGATTTATTACAATACTCTCTGAATGACAGCAGCTACCTCGTTGACGAGGCACCTATTTACAAGTCATCTCAAGGTGAAGTCGATGGCAATATTTCAATTAATAGTCCTGCGCTCAGTTTTATGCGTACGCTCGACGTTCCACTTACATTCGATCATCCTTTCGCTGCATTTGAATCACAAGTCAAGACGACACCTGATGCTATCGCGGTAAGTTACGCAAACGAGTCGCTCAGCTATCAAGTGCTTTATGACAGAAGTCTTCAAATTGCTATCGGCTTGCAAAATCAGGGATTAATTCCGGGTCAAGTAGTTGGCGTGTTGACAGATAATCCGCTTGAACAATTAGCCGCTTTGCTCGGGATTATGCAAACGCGCGGTGTCATAGCGATTATGAACACCGGCGACCCAATCACACGCTTGAAGCAATATGTGAAAGTGACTCAAGTATATCACTGGGTAGGAAACAGCACGTCGATTGAACGCCTGCCAACTATCGTTGGCGATGAGACTCGAACAGCTTCCGTATTACTGTTAAATCGCGATGCGCCGATTAGTCACAAACTACCGCCAGCGTGGAACATACAACATTTGACTGCATTTGATTCCGGAAAATTTGATTCAAAAATTGATGGCGATGACCCCTGCTATATTTATTTCACATCGGGTTCAACGGGTACACCCAAGCCCATTGTGGGGCGCGCCCAGAGTCTTGCACACTTTATTCAGTGGGAGATCGACACGTTTAAAATCGATAAGCACGCCCGTGTCAGCCAACTCACCGCTCCCACTTTTGACGCCTATTTACGTGATGTCTTTGTCCCTTTGTGCAGTGGTGCAACATTGTACATTCCCCCGCAAGCCAGTCGCAATTTGACGCCCGACGTTCTCGTCTCGTGGATACAACAACAAGCCATCACCCTCGTGCACTGCGTTCCCTCTCTGTTCAGGACATTGCTCACCCAGCACCTCACCCCCGAACACTTTTCTGCCCTGCAACATGTGTTGCTCGCCGGAGAGCCGTTGTTACCCCACGACGTCAAACAATGGCAAGACATTTTTGGTCAACGGGTAGAACTGGTTAATCTTTATGGCGCTTCAGAAACCACGATGGTCAAGTGCTTCCACCGCGTCACACCTGACGATGCGAAACAAACGTTCATTCCCGTGGGTCGCGCTATGTCGGGCGCTGCGGTAATTGTTCTCGACGAACAAGGACGGGTGTGCCCACGCGGCGAAATTGGCGAGATCTATATTCGTTCGCCCTATGTCAGTCTCGGCTATTATCAACAAGCAGAAATGACTCAGCGTGCGTTCGTCGCCAATCCGCTGATGGAAGGCGACACGGTCTATCGTACCGGCGACCTGGGGACACTGTTGCCCGATGGCAATCTGCGATTTCTGGGCCGACGCGATCAACAGGTCAAGGTCAATGGCATCCGTATTGAGCTAAGCGAGATAGAAAACGCCTTGCTGGCACAACCAGATATTCAGGAAGCCGCAGTGATTGCCACTACTACCGATTTCGGTGATACCGTGTTGCACGCGTACTACGAAAACAAAGAAGCTATACCCACAGAAGAATTGCGTGCCTTTCTTAGCGATAGATTACCAGCTTCATTTCTTCCCAGTACCTATACCCACCTGGATAACCTGCCGCTAACACCAACAGGTAAAATCGACCGTAAGGCATTGCAACAGACTGTCGACACCTCGGACACGCAGAATTACGTGGCGCCGGTCACACCGACCCAACAGCAGTTGGCCGATATCTGGCAGGAAGTACTCGGGCTGGAGCGTGTGGGTATCCAGGATAATTTCTTTGAAATCGGCGGACATTCCCTACGCGCACTGCTGGTCATCTCGAAAATTCGTAAAACGTTTGAAGTGGAATTCCCGCTTGGTACCTTGTTCGATGCGCCTACCATTACCCAACTTGCCGAACTCATCGACAACTCGCAACATAGCCATTTCAGTGCCATCGAACCACTACCGCAGCAAGCGCACTACAGCCCCTCCCGTGCGCAAATGCGTTTGTGGCTTCTGCGTCAATTTGACGCGGATAGTTCTGCCTATCATATCCCCGCTATTCTCGATTTGCCTGACGGTATCAACAATAGCGTATTCGAACAGGTACTCAATACCATCATCGAACGCCACGAAACGCTGCGCACGGTCTTTAACGAAGTTGACGAGCAGGTGGTTCAATTTATTCTGCCTCCTTCGCCGATTACATTGCAGCAGCAGACGTTCGAGTCTACTGATGCACTGCAGCAGGCTATCAAGGCATTTACCGTCGCACCATTTGATTTTATTAACGGTCCTTTATTCCGTGCGCAAATTATTGTGACGCCCCAGGGACAAAAACAGTTGCTTTGGTGTATGCATGAAATCATCGCTGACGGTACGTCCAGCACGCTTTTTCAAAAAGAGGCCGAGCAACTGTTACAAGCCTTCCGCCAAGGGCTACCCAATCCGCTCGCTCCTCTGCGCATACAATATAAAGATTATGCCGCCTGGCAAAACAGAATGCTCGAAGAAGACAGTGGTGCCGACAGTCGAAACTATTGGCATACGCAACTCAGCGGTAAATTACCCGTCTTGGATCTGCCTTTTGACTTTCCCCTTACCCAGGACAAGGGATGGCAAGGTGAGCGATACACGTTTAGTGCCTCGCCGACACTCAGCGCACAGTTAGAGGAATTTTGTAGTCGCCATCAGGTTACGTTGTTTATGACACTGCATGCTGCACTAAGCGTTTTACTCGCCCGACTAACCGGACAAAAAGACATAATCATCGCCTCCCCTGTAGCCGGACGCGATCATATTGACCTACAACCGTTAATCGGTTTCTTTCTAAACACCATATTGCTTCGTCACAACATAAATTCCAGCAACACCGTCACCGACTTTCTAAAACAGGTGAAGAACACAACACTTAGCGGATTACATCATCAGCACTATCCCTTTGATGAATTGATAAAAGAACTGAATATTTCCCGCGACCTCAATCGCTTCCCCGGCGCATCTGTGTTATTAAATGTTCTTAATTTCTTAGACGATGAAATTCCAGTCGAGAACAAGGAGCCGCACACTGACACACTAAACTGGGATATGAAGATTGAGTGGGAAATGTTTGTGTTGCCGCGTTCCAATGGCCTATTGTTCTATTGCCAATACCGCTCGGAATTATTCAAGCCCGAATTAATGGAATATCTAATGAACGAATTCGTCCATCTTCTGGGAGAGTTTGTCACACACCCCACAAGTAAACTCAGTCAACTGGATGTTTTACTACCGGAAAGACGCGTCGACCACAATGGAAACAAAATAAATATCAATTCGGCCTACCTGGAGTTTACGGAATAAGATTAACTATATGTCTATTAGCGAACGGACTGGCAAGATAGCACCATCCGTTCAACTGTACCCACCTATATCAAATTGCTCTAGAAAAACACCAAATGTCAATATAATAATTAGCAAGTCGGAGTCGTATGGCAAGTTCAGCTTAAAACCGTCTCTTCGATACATTTTCTTAATTCGTTCAACAGTATCTGGATCAAAATAGCCTTGACGCTGGATAGTATTATAGGAGAGCAAGTCCTCTACCCACTCGATGTTTTGTTTTAACAAGGCAGGACTTCCTGGGGCGACAAAGTGAAATTTTTCGCGGTTGGCGATATCAAATGGAATATAGTTTTCAGCAATCTTTTTGACGATGTATTTTTCTATAAGTCCGTTGAGTTTTAGTCTTGGCGGAATTGTTTTCGCAAACTCTATCAATTCGACATCCAGGAAAGGATATCTCGCTTCAACGGAATTTCGATATGCCACCCGATCACCATGATCCGCAAGCAAGTGATCTGACAATCTCAGTTTAAAGTCGATATATGAGCGCTTGTGAATCGGGTGGCGACCGACTAGTTTGGTTTTGTCAATCAAATTTGAATCGACAGCGTTAAAGTCGGAAAACCGCTCGCGCAGCGCTTCTGAATAAATAGCGAGCTTTGTCTCCCTAAACTCATAATAATTTTTCTCGTAAAAGAAATTGCTATCACCCCAAAGCTTTGATCTTTCCTCATTCTCCATAATTTTTTCGACATCGAATGCGTCATCCTGTCCACCATTCGCACGCAACTCGTCGAATCGATATCCTACGTAACCAGCAAACAGTTCATCGGCACCTTCACCGGTTAACACTACCTTGATATTGTTATTTCTAACCATCTCTGACAATGCCAATGAGCATGTATTATATGTTTCCTTTAGCGGTGATTCCGCATAGTAAACAGCATCGGATAGTCGATCTGCGACACTATCCCAATCAAAAATAACTTCATGCCGGGTAGCATTGAATTGTTGCGCCAACAAGTTCTGATAGGCACGTTCGTCATGTTCGTGGTCGGTAAAACCGATAGAAAACGCATGACGCTCAGATGATGATGAAATATTGTGAACTATTCCAGCAATGAGAGACGAGTCTAATCCCCCACTCAAATAATATCCCACCGGTACATCGGCATTTAATCTATATCTTATAGCCTTATTAAGTAATTCATCTAGTCTTTCCACATAATAATCGTCGGGATGATCTTCAAGTGTGTTGCTCGGGTAATTCAAATCCCAATATTCATGCACACTTTGTTGCCGAGTATTCATTATCAAAAAATGTCCAGGCTTCAATGCGTGAATACCCTCGAACATGGTAGTGGGACTCACTAACCCAGGATATGTCAGGACCTGATCCAAACCACGAACATTTACCCGCCGTTTAGCTAGTGGATGCGCCAGTATTGCCTTTATCTCTGAAGCAAAAATAAGAACACCATCCTGTAGCGTATAAAACAGAGGTACAATGCCAACGTGATCTCGTGCCAAAATGAGTGTTTGTTCGTCGCGATCGAAAAGGGCAATCGCAAATTGACCATTCAGTTTCCTGATGAAATCCTTTCCGTACTCTTGATAGAGCGGGATAAGCACTTCAACGTCACACTGAGTCGAGAAACGATACCCTTTTTGCTGCAATTCCTGGCGGAGTTCTTTGTAGTTGTAAATCTCTCCATTGCATACCAGGGCAATTGTTTTATCCTGACTATAAAAAGGTTGTTGTCCATGTTCCAGATCAATGATCGACAAACGCCGAAACCCAAAGCCAACACAAGTCCCAATATAAAATCCGCTGTCGTCGGGACCGCGATGAAACAGCTTATCGGTCATCGGCCTCAAAATTTGTTCGCTTATTGGGTACTTCTCATTAAAATCAACAACACCAACTATTCCACACATATAAATTACCGCCGTTCGAATATTCTACGCAGACATGGCAACAAGTATTCTTCTGTCGCCACTAAAGGGTGATCTTCCATGTGAAACCAACATATTATCCAAAACCAAGAAATCCCCCTTCTCCCATGGGAAATATACGGTGTGTTGTTTTGTGGTGGAAGTGACCACCTCAAATATATCGGTATCAATTGGCGTGTCATCACCAAAACAAACCCATTGAGGCATATCTAACGGATCCGGAAATAGCTCCATTATTGCCTCATAAACCTCCGGTGGATTTGTTGAGGGATGAAACTGATCGGCCTGGTTAAACCAAACACTGTCTCCTGTGGTCGGGTGCCTAGCAATACCAACGCGCTTTTGTATGATTCGTATACCTCCATCGGCTTTCCATTGGTATTGAATATCATTTTCTCGACAATGTTGCTCAACCGCTGCCTTATCGCTCGTTTCAAATGTGTCTTGCCACGAATTTCCAAACATTGCCCCCGAGCCATTATGCAAATTGCGTATATACTTGAGCCCCTTTTGAGCAAACATATCCACAAGCTCTTTAGGCAAACTGGCGAGAATCGCTCTATTGTCCGCAACCAGTGTATTGCCTCCCTCTTTCGGCGCAATCTGACAACAAAAATACAGATGGCTTGGCCATTTGGCGGCGTACGATAGCTCGCTGTGTAGAGAAATAAATAGCTCGGACGGGTGTTCCGTGGAAGTATAGATATTGCCACTGCCACTTAACTTTGTCCTGGGCGAGTTTCCATCGACATAATTCAGCAATGTGCCAGGCATTGCATCAACACAGTCTTGAAGATTTTGGGGAGAATCGACACCAAATCCTTTGAACAATATTGCACCATGTTTAAGCAGGAGATATTCAATTTCCTCCTCATTCTCGTTGCAAAACTCGGGAAAATTTACACTGGCAGAATCATCCTGCCGCCACGTATACAGAAAATCTGATTGCTCGTAAACCAATTACCCACTCCTTGTTTTAGCAGCACTCTATAGCGACGAAGTCCTGGCATACAACACCTGTTTCTATCGCCTCAGTATTAAAACATATCAAAGAAACACGCTCACCTTATTTGTGAGAAAAAAGCAACCTAAATTCACAAAAAACATAATTTTTCAACCTAGGAAAATTTATAATTGCATTGTGTAAAATAATCTGACTATGAGAAAAAACCAAAGAGCTTGATACTAACTGCTGTCAATTTTGAACAGAAAATTGGCTACACCTATTACGCACACTGCTGTAGTTCAAAACAAATGTTTTCGTTAGAATTTTTTATTGCGTAGAAAATCAAAGCAAGATATTCTTACCCGCAATAGCGATCACAACAATAAAGTAGTTGTACGGATGAGCGTAGTTAAATGGAAGTCAAGCTTAGTAATAATAACGTACTAGAGTTGGTACATAGATCCGTCATTGCATATCCCCAGGCTGCTGCACTAGAACATAAAGACGGTTTTATAGATTATCAAACGCTGGAGCGGCACACGAACTGTGTTGCTCGTCAGTTGGTGGACGCCGGTCTTAAAAAAGGCGAGGTTGTTGCACTATTTTTGACCAATCCTCTAGACCACATCGTTGCCCTGATTGGCGTATTGAAAGCCGGGGGAATTTTTTCGCCGCTAGATGTACGCGACCCCGTGTCGCGTTTACGCAAATTAGCGGGCGTTGTCACGCCTGCGTGGTGGATTACAGATTCTCAATTAGTTCGGACAGTTGGAGATATTGTTTCAACTAACTCCTGCGTGTTAGTTTTTGATCAAAAAATCACCAATCTAAACGGACAAGCGCCAGAACACCTATTGTTATACTTTCTCGAGTTCCTGGACGACGTCAAAAGTCCGAAAATAGAACTTGCACCTGACGACCCCTGTTACATTTTTTTCACATCGGGTTCCAGCGGTGAACCGAAGCCAATTTTGGGTCAACACAAGAGTCTCGCACATTTCATACGATGGGAAACAAACGAATTTGATCTAGACGAACGGTGCCGAGTCAGTCAACTCACATCTGCAACATTTGATGCATTTTTGCGTGACCTGTTTGTTCCGCTAGCATGTGGCGGCACTTTGTGTCTACCCCCCAAACCTGCCAATCAATTATCATCTGATTCACTGGTTTCTTGGCTATCTGACGCGAACATAACGCTTACACATACTGTACCCTCACTATTTCGCACGTTATTGCAGGAAGAACTAAACGAGCAACATTTTCCGGCTCTGCAGCTGATTTTGATGGCCGGCGAACCCGTGTTGCCATCCGATGTACAGCAGTGGCATCAGATTTTTTCTGATCGGGTAAAATTGGTGAATCTTTACGGCAGTACTGAGACAACACTCATTAAGTGTTTTCACCCAATTAAAATTGAGGACGTCGATCGCGGCTTTATCCCCATTGGAAAACCCATCAGCGATGCTAAAACCATACTATTGGATGAGCAAGGCCAGATTTGCCCTCGTGGCCAAGTCGGTGAACTTTATTTGCGATCCCTCTATTTTACACTTGGCTACTATCGACAACCGGAACGCACCGCCCAAGTCTTTGTGCCGAACCCCTTGACAGATGATCCTGATGATTTGGTGTATCGCACCGGCGATCTGGCGATTATGCAAGACGATGGCACATTACGATTTTTGGGTCGAAAAGATCATCAAGTTAAAATACGCGGGGTTCGTGTCGAACTTCAAGAAGTTGAAAATGCTCTGTTGCAACATGCCGACATTCATCACGCTGCCGTTGTAAGACACGTTGATGAACACGAGGTGAGCTATCTTGAGGCTTTCTATGTCTCGACAATCGACATATCCAGCGAGGAAATACATACCTTTCTAAGCGAACTGCTACCCGCATCGATCGTCCCCACAATATTCACATCGCTGGAGGAAATGCCGCTTACAGCGACGGGAAAAATTGACCGCAAAGCGCTAAGCGCCACACGGACGAATAGTCAGGCGCCTGCCAGCAGTTATGTCGCTCCAAGCACATCGACTCAAACGGAACTCGCCAAAATTTGGCAGGAAGTTTTGGGAGTTGATTCCGTTGGAGTAAATGACAATTTTTTTGCCCTGGGAGGCCACTCATTAAAGGCCTTGCTGACTACTTCACGTATTCGCAAAAAGTTTAATGTGGAATTGCCCTTAGCGACCTTATTCAATGCTCCAACAATCGCCATGCTGGCGAACGACTTGGAAAGTTTGTCGGATAGCAGTAGTTCATCAAGTCCAATTCAAACTATTGCTCGGCACAATGAGATTCCACTTTCATTTGCTCAACAGCGACTATGGTTTCTCGATCAACTGATCCCAGACAACCCCTTTTACAACATACCGGCAGCTGTACGATTATACGGCCAACTGGATGTGCGCGCGTTGTTTCAATCAGTAAACGAGGTGGTAAAACGCCATGAAGTTATGCGTACGGTTTTTCAGGATGTAGACGGTGAAGCTCGCCAAATCGTTTTCTCTAAAAGGACCATTAAGCTCCCCGTAGTAGACCTAAGTGATTTATCGGAGAGCACACGTGAAACTGAACTATTACGCCTGGTGAGCGATGAAGCACAAACGCCTTTTCGCTTGTCGGAAGGCCCACTTTTGAGAGCATGTTTGATACATCTGGATGATGATCACCATGTAGCGCTGCTAAACATGCACCATATCATCTCGGATGACTGGTCAATGAACATATTGATACAGGAATTAACGCAATTTTACGATGCCTTTGCGCGTGGCGTGAACAAAAAGCTTTCTAAATTGCCCATACAATATGCAGATTTCGCCTACTGGCAGCGTACAACGCTCAAGGTTGAGAGCCTGGATCAACAAATGACATATTGGCGTGAGCAACTTGCAGGCTCGCCTGGAAAACTAGAGCTACCAACTGACCATCCACGTCCTGCAATGCAAAGTTATCGCGGCGCAAGCTACCCGATCCAACTCCCAGCCAAGCTCACCAACCAGCTCAAACAACTTAGCCAAGTCCACAACGTTACTTTATTTATGACGTTGATGGCAGCATTTCAGCTGTTATTATCCCGCTATAGCAGTCAGCAGGATATCAGTGTCGGCAGCCCAGTAGCGAATCGACAACGAGCAGAATTAGAATCGCTGATTGGATTTTTTGTCAATACGCTGGTAATCCGTACGCAACTTAGCGACTGTTTAAAGTTTACTGATATCCTTAAGCAGGTACGAGAAACAACATTAGGTGCCTACGCAAATCAAGACCTTCCCTTCGAGCAATTAGTGGATGGTTTACAAATTTCCAGAGATTTGCGCTATCCGCCCGTGTTTCAAGTGTTGCTTGATTTACAGAACGCGCCTCCGCCGAAACTGACTTCAACCGGTATTCAATTTGAGCCCCTAGTAGTCCCGAATCATACCGTAAAATTTGATCTTGAATTGCATCTGGCAGAAGCCGAGGAAGGCTTGAAGGGCCGTTGGGTTTTTGCATCTGATTTATACAGTGCCCCTACGATCGCCCATTGGTCACAAAGCTTTATTCGTTTACTCGAACAACTCGTTGAACAACCCGATATCCGACTGAGCGAGCTGCAATGGCTCAGTGATTGCGAACGCCAGCAAGTGCTCGATGGTCCCGACGCGACCATAGCGACTTTTCCGACGGACACCACGCTTCATCAGCGTTTTGAACAACAAGTCCTACGCTCT
>JAOUMY010000024.1 GCA_029881255.1 Gammaproteobacteria bacterium
CAACGAGGAACGCGATCACGATTCTCTTCAAGGAATGACACCTGTTGAGGTGTTGAAAAAATACGAACTCTCTACTTTAGGACTGTCAACCTAATGGGGAAGCTTACGTACGTACCGCGTCTTCGTAATCCTGTTTGTGTTGTTCAAACCAGTCGCGGCGATTATTCTTCGCCAGGCTGGATAAAAAACCCAAACTGTCAGGAGTGAAGTAGCGGTCCGTCATGGTCTAGTCCTTCTTTACATAAGTAATCATATTAAAAATCGCGCCCTGTGGATCAGCAACCACTGCGAAACGACCGATATTGGGAATATCCTGGGGTTCCACATAGACCTTCGCGCCCAATTTACGTGCGCGCTCGGTGCGAGCATCAATGTCGTCAACTGTAACATAAGCACCCCACATTGGAGGCATCTCTTCCGCCCCTGGGGGCGTCTGCATGATACCGGCAACTTCTTTGTCCCCTGTTTCCGCTATCAGATAGGGCACGGCCGCATCATCTGCATCCTTTAGTTTCCAATCCAACAGCTCAGAATAAAAGACCCTGGCCGCCTCTATATCAGGGGTTAACAGCTCATTCCAGCTAAAAGCGCCGTTAGGTTTCATTGCATCCAGACTCATATTGTTGCTCCTTTTCATTGATTAAATAGAATAGATTCATACCGCTAGTAGCGAGATGGCCTCCTGTGATCAGGATTGAAAGAGAGCTTACAGGGGGGCTACTGACAGCGTTGTGTCAGTAGGGATAAAAAATGTGAAGAGTGGAGAGCTTTGTCCCTCACGATGCATCCAAAGATTTGAATACCTTAAATTCGCCTCGTTTATACAAGACAAACACCAGCACTATCATCGTCAAACTCAAGCCAAGATTGGCGAGAAGTTGATTCTCCAGCACCGAGAAATACGAAATCGATGCGGCCGCGTTATTCATGCTGATGTGCGCGACTGAGGCCACCCATACACTTTGGCTTTTGACATAGACATAGGCAAGATAAGCAAAGGTGCAAAGCGATCCAATTGCCAACACTATAAAATTTAACACATCTTGCCAAAGCGGCGTCTCCGGCGCGTCCGGCATTACCAATACCAAAGGCCAGTGCCAGGCATACCAGATCAAACCACCACCAATAAACGCAACACGCGGACTGATGCGATACAACAGCGGAAACATCAACCCCCGATGACCAAACTCTTCGCCGAAACCGCTGATCACGCCGGGGAGAATATTGAATATCGTCAGGCCACCCACAAAGTAAATCCACAACATCATTTCAGGGGTAAAACCCTCGGGCAAACCGCCAGCCATATCCTGCCCGGCGTCCGCAAATTGTTTGGACAATCGTTCGAGAAACAACTGCCCACTGAAATCCCAACTGATAGCGCCGAACGCGGTGTACATGCTGGCAGAAATCATCGTGATGCCCAGACCATACAACCAGAAGCGCAGATAGTCGCTGACTTTACCGAAGCGCAAGTTGGCATCACTGAAACGTGGCGGGTAAAAGAACACGCGGGTGATAATCGCCGCAATCGCTGGACAAAGCATATAGACCTGCGCCAGATAGGCGCCTTGCTTACCCAGTGATAGCGCGCCAAGAATTGTCGCACTGCTGAGTGCGATCAACACAGCGAAATAGATCCAAAGTGTATTCCGAAATTCTTTTCTAATTTAATATCTCCCGCCGAACTGGCCTATAAAAAATGATAGACGATGCGCAAAATAAAACGGCGCTTTTTCTTAATACTGTTCGAAACCGGTTATCTTTTTAAAGCTGCAGACGACGAAACGTGACTACAATACCAGGCCACGCGGTTCCAATTGTTGTGTGCTAGCACCTTTCATAACTCACACGTTAGTTAAGTAATCTACCTCGATAGAAAGAATAAGCGTTTAACGATCACCCCTAGTTACCAGAAAGCATCTTATCCAGTAGCCTAATAAACTGCCCCAATTCCTTTTCACTCAGGTTCTGAGTTTGCTGCTCAGCCGCATGCTCCAGTACGACGGTCGTATCTTTAAACATGGTCTTGCCCGCCTTCGTCAACTTTACCAGGCTCACCCGCGCATCCCGTAGATTGCGTTCCTTCTGAACCAGGCCTATCTTCTCCATCGGCGCTAACAGACGCGTCACACCGGAGGCGGTTAGGCCGATACGCTCGGCCAGATCGATCCGCCGCATGGTGTGCTCAACTGATAGATTTAAATGAAAAAGTACCATAAATTCGGTGAAGTTGATGCCATGAAAACTCAGCTGGTTGTCGATACGACGCATAATCTTCGTCTGTAACAGCGAAACCCCCATCAAGGCCTTAATCGATTCGGTAAGATTGTTGTCGCCCATATTACTAACTTGATATATGCTTGAGGCATCAAGTATATATCAATATAATGGACGTGCAAGCTAGAATTGTGAGATATGGTGTGTCAAATATACTTCATAGCTATTTTGCGGACTCAGAAAATAGCGGAACACTATTCAAACTTTCCTATTTGAATGCCCAACAAATAGCAAGAATATGGCTTTTCTCTGTTAATATTTGCATATAATCGAATACCTAAAGAAAAACTGGGGGATAGCGGAAAAAGAACGATTAAACTTGTCGGAATGCCAATGGTCTTATAGGATATTTTTTCATAGTCACTATGAAAGAATACTTGGCTAATTAAATTCCCCTTTTTGACTCCCGTTACCTGAGAAACGCCACTAGACAATAAGATTTTTGAAATCTTATTTCTGAAAACGTAACCCAGTTGAAGGCTGACATCATCTGCTGTTTCCATCGGACTTCTAAAGACATCTAAACTATTTTTGCTATTTAACCAGGTAAAGTTTAAAAAATAATTTTCTTTAGTTAACGACAAAGACAAGTCTGATGTTAAGCCAATCCCGCCGATTCCGTAACCCACATTAAGCCAATAGTTTCTGTTTTTTGACTCTTCTTTACTCATCGAAAATGCGTTGTTGCCAAGTACAGAGAGCATGACCAGAATTGCTAACCTTGAGTGTCTAAATACCGTTGATTTTTTCTTCATTATAGCTTTATGGGCGTTGGATGCTTATACATTGGTGGGTGTCGTAAGCCCGCCAATGAAACTTGTTGCGAACGTAAACAATATAGACAAAATTATGATGGCCGGGATAGCTGCAATTGCCCACTTTACCATAAAAATAACCATGGATATGAACGGCATTTTGATATCTGTGATAACTACTTCATTTTTTGTAAATACTATTTGGTTATCTGATTTGTTCATAGAATTTTCCTTATAACTTATCAAATATTTGTATGAATAATATTTTATACCGAACTTCTAATAGTCGGAAAACCAGATCAACTTCCAAGTTCCGTTTCAATTCAACATGTATTTTAAAGTCATTCGTAATGACGAATGCTACCCTACTGCACCGCCGCCTCCCATTTATAGATAAAACCACTTGAACTCGGCAGACGAAAACCGCTGTAGTGACCGTCCTGTGATTCAACAGTGGTCTCTTTTGCAATATCGTTTGCACCATAAGGTGGAAGATCATCGACTTGATCAATATCCGCGAGTTTGATCCATTTGCCGGGTACGCCAAACTCCACATCTAGTTCGACATCGTGGTTTTCAAAATTCATCATCACCAATACCCGTTCGTTGGTAGCTCCATCGGGTTGCGCCCACCAGCCGATAACTTTCTCGCCGCCGCCATGTCGCCCATCGAGCCAGGGTGCCACAACCCAATCGAAATGACCATCAGTTGCGGGATCATAGCCTTCGAGCCGCATCCCTGGATAGCGACGACGCAACTGTATCAGTCGGTGTGCCCACTGATAATAACCGTGCTGGTTCATATTATTGGGCCAGTCGACGGTCACAATATTGCGTGGTCGCTCGACGTTAAACTCCTGCCCCATGTAGAGCATCGGTTGTCCCAAGCCCACCATGGTAGCAAAGAGGCCGAGACGGCTTTTGCGTTCTTTCGCCGCCGGGTGATTCAACAGCGGATTGGTGCCGACCTCGTAGGCCACGCTGTTCTCATCGTGGCTTTCGCAATAATTAATCGTGTTATTGGTGTGCGCAGCGTACACCTGTTTGCTGAAATAAAAGATGTCGCCCATGCGCTCGGTATTGTAAGGCGTGTGTTCGAATTCGCCTTCGCGCAACAGCGCCTTCATTTTATCGTGAAAGGTATCACACCACTGGGCATAACCGTCGAAACCATTACGATTCAGGTCTTCCTGATTAGGCAGGTTTTCGGCAATCAGAATGACCTCTGGCTTGTATCCTTTCACTTCAGTCGCGAGGCGTTCAAGAAAGCGATGGTCCATGTAGTTGGTATGGGTCGCATCAAAGCGAAAGCCATCGACGTGGTACTCGGTGATCAGCAATTTGCAGGCATCGATGAGCATGTTTTGCACGTCTTCCTTCTCCGTGGCGATGCGATTACCCCACGGTGTTTCCTTACAAAAGTACAAGCCGCCTTCGTTACGTGCCGCTTCGTCGGGGTGTTCCAGAATCATGTTCCACAACGGGTTGAAGTTGTTATCGGTATGATTAAACACCTGATCCAGTATCACCGCCAGTCCCTGTTGATGAGCCGTATCGACCAGTTCACGTAAATCATAGGTCGAGCCAAAGTCTCTCTCCACGGTGCAATACAAGGACGGGTTATAACCGAGGGCGGTAGGCCCTTGCATGCTCGGCGTTTCGGCGAGTGGCATGAGCGATAAAGCCGTTACACCGAGATCGTTAAAATACCCGTCGCGTATGCGCTCGGTGATACCTCGAAAACGGCCACGGTTATCAGGCGCGATATCGGGGTCACCATCGGTAAACCCATGCACACTGAGCTCATACAGAATAAGGTCGCGCAGTTGGGGCGTGCGCCAATGCGAGTCCTGCCAATGGTAGGTGGCAGGATCTTCTATCACCGAATTGTTGAACCGATAGTCATTGCTCAAGCGACGTGCGTAGGGATCAACGATGTAACGCTGCATGCGGTTCTTGTGATCACGGGGTACGCCGCCCTGGACATGGAATTTGTATTCGTGGTCGGCTTTTGCCTTGTCGCTCACGCCAAGCCAGATATTGGGAATACCGAAATAACCTTGAAACAACTTGAGTTCGACAAACTGGTTTGGGTCGGGTGTATCATGACTCGGGCGTTGCCAATCGTTAAAGCTGCCCATGACATACACCCGTGCCGCATTGGGATGGTACAGACCAAACAATACGCGCCCGTCTTTTAGCACCGTCGCGCCCAGACCGGAAAAGCCTCCGGTTCCCGGAACATAGGATTCGGTCTTGAAGTGTAATGTTTGCAGAAACTCCTCTGCCGTCGATGTCTCGGCAGCACGCGGCTGTACATCGTAGACAAAGGCCTTGTCGGCCTTGACCCAAACACGGTTTGGAGTCATCGTCTGATTATCGAATACCACTTCAGGTTCGAAAACCCGATCCAAGCTTGCATCTTCCCAAGGGCCATCCATACCCTCGCCGTCTTTGAACTTGAATTTAAATCGCGAGCGCAAGACTTCGACAGCGTATACCAGACCAAACTCATCGGCCCCGCCCGGCGCCAAATCGTGGCATACGCTGGAGCCATCGTACCAAATCCAAATATGGGGTTGAGCAAATTGAAAGGCGTTGTCGTAATGAATGTTGACTGTGAATGGCATCAGATTCCCTCCTGTTTCCATTGTTTTCAGTAAACGTAAATGGTGTGATCTTAGTTTCGTTCACAGATGGGCTTGGTGCAAGGTGGAAAGGGAAAATGTGAAAGTTGACAGCCGGAATCGTGGTTCAGGAGATCTGCCGCAAACACGGAGGGACGGAAGCGTCTAGCAGGCTCTATATTTTTATGCTTAAAGCTTGCTCGATTGGCATCCGGTAGATTTACATTCTCGGATTCTATCACGCAACTCGTTTGTTCTATTTACAGTCATACTCTTAGTACAGCTCAAACTTACAAAAAACATTCCGTCTTTCCTAAAACTGCATCTTTCATTTCGTGATTTAATCCAAGAAACTTGTCTCTTTTTTAACACTTTACTTTCAGACTCTGATAGAAAAGACCTAAGAGTTTTGTATTCCTGGTTTAGTTCATTGTCCGCTTCCTGATATACCTTGTTTAAGCAATAGAGATCGTCAAAATCATCTCTTGGTTTGTCGCAGTTGTCTGCCATTGTATTCAACGAAAAACACAAAAGAAATAAGCCAAATATGGGTACTTTCCCTCCAAACATTCGATCATCTCCGTTTTAAATATGCCAGTGCTATATTCGGCATACTTACAGCTATCCTGAATACCGATATTCACAAAAATCATGTCTATAGAGGAAACACCGATTCGAAGTTTTTCACAATCAACGACTACTATATTAGGACCAAGTATAATCGTAAACTCACTGTACCGAAGACAATCATCATTCGTGTTGTACCGTTACACTGGTAGCAACTCTAGTAGAATTGCCTGTGCCGTCCTTCGCTAAATAGGTAATAGTATAGATGCGACCTTCTTTGTTGTTTCCATTCCTGGTGGCTTTCAAATAGATCTGTGTATCGCTGGTTCCATATTCGGTACCTTGTATATCCCCTTCGTGTAAAACCTCATTGGACCTTATTGATTCCAGTACAACCAGGGGTTCAGGATAATAGTTGTCAGAAATACTTAGACGCGCAACAATTTCAACCATTTTTTGATTAGGAGGCCAGATCACCTGGGTATTTGCCGACACATCGACTGTTGGTAGCATTGTGTCTACTTTATGGAGAGCTGACGTAAAATACTTCATAGCTTAAAGGTGCATCTATTTATCGAAATATGCCTCCGAGAAGAGTCGATTTTCCGATCAAAAACTAGGTAATCGATCTTCCTGAGTTGTTTTGCAATTCATAATGATATGTTATGGCGCTACCCGAATTAATACCATAAACGTTTACCGAAACAGGCTCCTCTGCAAAAGCAGATATAGGTAACATAACAAACGCGTGTATGTGTAAAGTTTTTATCAATCTGAATATTGTAACGTAGCCCTTAACTATAACGATCCCCTGCACTGTATCCTTCATTGTCTCGAAATCAAGGTGGTCGATGTTGTCGGTTATTTCTACCCAAAAACTCTACTTCGATATTGGCTTGCACCATATACTCGGCCATTTCAGATTTAAACGAACCGCTAGAGAAGTTGCTCACGACACCAATGAAATCCCCTTCGGTGGGATAGAACCACTTCATCAGGCCTAAGGGATATTCCTGCGAGTCTTTCTCTTTACGATAGAAAAACCCGGGTCAGAGACCCGATATTTTCGCAATAGCTTTCTCTAGCCCCATCACTTAAAGTGAATATAAAAATCATCTGTGTCTCTGTCACGCACTTTCATACTGTTTCGCTTTCTAACGGTTAAGGAAATGAGCCCATGTCCTGGCCGATTTTCCACTTTTTCTCGCTCGATATTGAGTACAATCGTTTCTTTCGAACCCGGAACCGGAGTGAAGTATTTACGCAAATAAGTGGGTTTCACCCGGAAAGATTTGGGATCGATATCGGGACTATAGTGAATACTTATTGGAACCGCCGATTCTTCCCTCGAGACGCGAATGTGATTGGACATCGGTTGCTCATATGACAATAGTTGATTAATATCATACGGCTCGACTATTGTCTTATTTGATCCCCCAAAGAACTCGGATTTACACGATGGGCCTTTCACGGCACCAGTTACGATGAAGTCAGACTCCCAAGGAACATCATCTCTTTCTATCGGGAAGGTATCATAATCCCATCCACTGGCCTCTATATAGGTATCAAGTTCATACGCACGTAGGCCAGGTGGATAAGAGCTTACCACTCGATGTCCTTCCGCAACACCTCCGGGTTTGAGCTGAAGAAACCAAATAATTTTATTGTCTACACTGATTACGGGAGCGACAGCAACACCATATTTCTGAAATGCGTGTACAGGAACATGCTTACCATCCCTGGAATAATTGCCTTTGAAGGCGGGGTCAGACGGATATGAGATTTCCTGGTTCGGATTTATGTCAGCGCAAAAAATGTCGAGTGAAAAATTTATTATCTTGGCATTGTTATTGTGGTTTGATTCGATTCTGTATACGTATTCATAAAGGTCATTGGGGAGTTCGTTGATCGTTACACTGACAATTGAATTGGAAATGTCTTCATCACGTGTGCGTGGATCCTTAAGCTCAGAGGCACTGGCGCTACTAGTCAAAAGAGTGATGACAAGAAAAAATATACTAGCACTTTTCTTTGCTAGACTGAGCGCTAAACGTAAAAAGTTAAGCAGCATGAATCTCAAACTCAGTTGCCTTAGCGATAGGTTTTACGTTAGATTTTGTCCTTTTCAATTCAACGAAGCCATATTGCTCCATTTTCTTGAGTGTCCTGGATAAATTACTTTTTTGCCTCCCAGATAATTCTGCCAATTCTGTTAATGATTCGGGTTGAGCTTCGGCTATCATCCTCAACAGTTCCCTATTATTTTCATTCAAAACCTCAGCAACCGACTTCAATGTTGGAAACCAGACCTTTGGCTCTCCTCTTTTTGGTTTATACGTACCTTTGGCAATAGCAAGTGCCCTATCCCTTATTTTTTCTTGTGGCATAACACCGATAACGATTTTCTTCATTTCTAACCTCAGGATGTGAATATCACTTTTCCAATTTCAGGTGATCGTCAACTGCCTGAAAGAAGTCTTCAAGAAGTTGTTCGGGTGAGGAAAAGGAATATGGTGTGATACGCTCGTCAGAGCTATGATGCTGGTGATCATAGGTGACTATTTGCCCAGTATACCTTTTCCTCGATCGTACCTTTACAGAGTGGGCATTATCAAAACCGAGAATTCTTGTGCCATCAGAACGGTGAAGCGTTAGACTGTATTTAATTCCGTGAGGCCGCTCGGGACTCGGTTTTCCCAGTCGCTTTGCTTCTATCTTTATCCAGCTTTTGTCCTCTTGGACGAAGATCGATCCATCGAGGTCCAATAAAGTATCTAGTCCTTTTTCCCTTTTCACGCACCCACCATATTATCATCGGATGATAACACGAAAACTTTAGGTGCCCCAACTAGAATCCTTAAATACATAAAAAATATAAAGTTAAACACAGATCGCATAATTTATATTACCCCTACCGACTCCCCACCCAATAAACCCCATACGCAATCCCCCTTACCGTATCCCTCATCATCTCGAAATCCAGTGTATCGATAGTATCGGTGATTTGATGATAATTGAGGTTTCGGTAAAAGGCGGTGTCGGTGATCATGATGGCGTCATAGCCGAAGTGCCAGTAATTGAGGTGATCTGAAAAATCCACGCCGACTAATCCGGCGGGTGCGGATAATGTCTCTACGTTGATATTGGCTTGCGCCATATACTCTGCCATTTCAGATTTAAACGAACCGCTAGAGAAGTTGCTCACGACACCAATGAAATCCCCTTCGGTGGGATAGAACCACGAACTTTGCGATAGTAGCCCAGCATCTCTAAGGAGATCATGCCGATCACATCAACTTTGTTGTCGGCCAAATGCTTTGCATGCACATAGCTCCCCATTTCCGTGGTACGAAAGAAGGGTGGTTCTTCCAAGGTGTAGGCAACGAGATCGATACGCTTTTTGAGGGTGGATTCGTGTTGCTTCAGGAATTTGGCAATCGCCAATAAACCCGCCACGCCACTGGCGTTGTCATCCGCGCCTGCCTGAAGGCCATAGGAATCATAGTGCGCGCCGACAATGAGTCTTTTTCCCTCTTTCGGGCCGAAGGAAACAATGATGTTTTCGACTTCGTCTGTTTCGCCGATGGCATATTGCTGTCGTTGAACATCGTGCCCTTGCCTCTATCGCTTTTTTTTTATTCGTAATAAATACTATGTGGCTGCCGCTATTTGGATTAGTTCTTTTATTTTAACATTTCCCTCTACCGTATATGCGGATGAATTTCGGTATTCCAATTACTATAATCAATATGTATTTAGTACCCTAGACGAAGCTTATAATTTTATGGTTCAAAGTCTGAGAATAACTAGTCCCGTGTCGCTAGTTGTCGATTTTGTTGAAGAGTCAGAATATACGGACTTTAAGACGGGTGATAGGTATTTCTATCGTTCTATTCATTATAAAAAGTTATCACCTACATTGAATTGGGAGTTGGTTGGCTGGTCTGATGATTATCTTTCAACTTTTGATCCCAATTTCTTTGCCTCTGCAAAGGAGTTCTGTGATTCAAAAATTGTCAATAGTAGTGACGTAATAACATATATTCCACTTAGCGGCAATTACGGTTCGTGTACTAATTCTAGTGGGATTACGGTAGCGAACGCAGCAAAATATGTCGATTGCTTCAATACAGGATATGTTCCAAGTGGCTATAGAAAAGAGTATAAATTAGAGCAGTTGGGATATACTGAATGCATACCGACCAAACTGGGCGATGTATGGATTTCTCAAACGTCCAAACTCGAGAGTGTATGCCCACATAATAGCTATATTGATATTGAAAAATTGACGCCAAACGACAGTGAAACATTAAAATTTACTCGCCTTCTAGAAATGACTAAAGGGAGTGCTGGGGACGATCTCTTGTCAGATAATACTAAAATGGCGGAAAGATGGTTAAGAAGGAAGTTTTTTCTCACTATGGGTAACGGTATTGAGGGCGAATATGATCCGTCCGGCAATGATCTTTTTGATAAAAATGGTAAACTGATTTACAGACGATCGTCGACCTTTAGAACGGAAGCATATCAGAAGCATTTACGTGACGTATGGGAAACAGCTTTAGTATTAGAGAGCTTATCCGACCCCAAGGATATTGAAGCCTGTAAACGACGTACTCAAGAAGTAGTCAACCATCGAGATCACTATCATGGATTAACGGATAGGCCAGGCGTAGATAGTAAACATGTAGTTAATACTGCATTTGATGTTTCCCGTATTACAGCCTTGAGGCTTTTGGAGCATGTTGGGTCGAGATCTAACGTTGAGAAATTTATTGATGCGCCGTATCCAGTACCAGGACTAGGATGGGGGGGGTATTTTGTAAATCCTGAGCCCGATGATGTGCATTTTTATCTAAAAGATCGCTAAAGCTGCTAACGACTTCATGGAGAAAGATTTATGAAATACTTCAACATTTGCAGACCAATGAATATCCTACCAACGTTGATGTTTTGTATGTCGTCTACGGCTATATGGGCGGAAGAACCAGTTCGGGCAAATGTTTTTGGCGCTCATTCCGGTGGCTCTGTAACTTACCATTACCAATTAGAAAACAATTCGGGAAGATCGATTACAGAGTTTTTGCTCGGAAAATCGACTCTTCTCGGTGGCATATCGCGAGAAATAGACGCACCGTTAAGCGTTTATCCCGTAGGAGCTGTTCCAACAGTTGACGACGAAAATCTTACTCCGGGTGAAAACACGGCGCCGTCTCTGTGGGACGCATTCCTACAACTTGATAATTCATTGAAGTACTTCTATAGCTGGCGTACAAAAAGTGGAGCCATTGCGGCAATCCGGGACGGCGAAAAATCGGATTTCAGTCTCAAGCTCACTACTGATGACAGTGCAGGTTATGATGGATTCTTTTCAGTAATGTACGGCGAGTCTAAGTCACCAAAGTATTACACTGCCGAACTACATAAATTGGATGTGTCACCGCCAACTGTTGATATTGCCATTAACAAAGACGTTTTGTGGCCACCTAATAATAAAATGACTGAAATTGTCGTTAGTTCAAGCGTATCTGACGACTATGACCCAGAGCCGCTGGTCATACTGGAATCGATTACTTCTAATGAGACCTTACAAGATGGAGATATTCAAGACGCCGCATATGGAACTAGTGATCTTCGCTTTAACTTGAAAGCCACCCGGAATGGAAACAACAAAGATGGTCGTGTCTATGTTGTTACATATTTAGTGAAGGATGGAACCGGTAATTCTAGTAGAGGCGTCGCTAAAGTGATTGTTCCGCATGATCGGCGATAAATTGTCTACTTACTTAGACAAGCGAACAATTTGTCGAAACTTGGCGTTATTAAAGGGCAGCATTTTTTCGTAATGCGTCTATCAGCGGTTGCAACACAACACCGCAACGACTGACCCCTTAGCACTCTAACACTAATATCTACGGCATTCCCACAACTATCCGATATACCCAATCATACACACCAAAGGACTACACCTAGGCATTAAACTTAGAAATTTATTTATCCTAAAACCCAATGCTATCCCGATGATAACGTAAACTATTTTTCGCTTTTTTAGGAGGCAGTGCTCCGTTTTGGTTAGAATTGAAGTCGACCAAAACACCAATCCACACAAAAATGGGATAGAACCACTTCATCAGGCCTAAGGGATATTCCTGCGAGTTTTTTTCTTTACGATAGTAGCCCAGCATCTCTAAGGAGATCATGCCGATGACGTCAACCTTGTTGTCGGCCAAATGCTTTGCATGTACATAGCTCCCCATTTCCGTGGTACGAAAGAAGGGTGGTTCTTCCAAGGTGTAGGCAACGAGATCGATACGCTTTTTGAGGGTGGATTCGTGTTGCTTCAGGAACCTGGCAATCGCCAATAAACCCGCCACGCCACTGGCGTTGTCATCCGCGCCTGCCTGAAGGCCATAGGAATCATAGTGCGCGCCGACAATGAGTCTTTTTCCCTCTTTCGGGCCGAAGGAAACGATGATGTTTTCAACTTCGTCTGTTTCGCCTATGGCATATTGTTGTCGTTGGACATCGTGCCCTTGCCTCTCCAGTTCTTGACGGATAAATAATGCCGCCGCTTCCAATCCCCTGGCCTGATCAAAATTGCGGGGGCCGATGTTGACGGAGAGTTCGTGGACGATGCTTTGTAGGTATTTGGAATCTATCTGGATGTCATTCGCGTTTAGTTGTGAGAATGCGACGTTGGGGAAGATGGTGATGATGATTAGAAATATGGTTTGTTTCATACGAAAGTACTTTGCGACCGCTGCTGTTGCCTATTCTAGTGGTCTATCATCCTTATCAACAAAGACATTTATCGGCTCAACTTGTTACGCATTTATTTGCTGACATAGGCTTTCTTTAATAAGTCGATTTTATGCTGTCGTTGTCTGTATCTTTCGATCTTTGAGTTACTACTGGTCGATACTTTACTTCTATATTGACCAGTCTTATTGGCAACCCCTTGGTCTATATCAGCGTCGTCCCATTCAAATTTTATATCGTGGCTGCCGTATTCTGTAAAAGGCAACAAAGTATTTACTGTGAACGTCCCTACTGAATCTACAGATAAAGCCGTTTCCGTCGTAGAGTCAATTGAGGATAGAATGACCGTATCGCCATTTAGATACGTTGAATCAATGTCTACAATTGCGTCTGCGGCATCCCTTGTTACAAAATGAACTTGTCCAAATATGAGACCTTTTGTTCCGGTGTTTTTTACCTCTCCCAGATACTCTAGGTCGCCGAGCGAGTCCTCTGCAACATTCACAACCCCCTTTATGGCTAGTTTTGCTTTCGGTGTTGAGACGTCAGATGCAATGTCAAATGAATATTTACAGTTGTATGAAGAAAACTCATTTTTTGAAATAAATGGCCATATTTCAAAAACTCCGACCTCTGAAGGCCTTAAGGCCGTATTTGTTGCGATTCCTGTTTTACTCAATATCACATTGGTGCCAACAATATACGATCGATCCTCCTTAACTAAAATTGAAGCATCATCGTAGAAGGAGCATTTGACTTCTACAAATATAGCATCCGTATCACCTCTGTTCGTTACTTCGCCGAATAGAGATACTCGGTCTCTTGAATCAATATATTCGTTTATAGAACTCACCAACTCTATTTTTGGTACGGACTTGACTTCGGCCACGTCACCGCTTCCCGTGACATCAGGTAAAATACGTTTATCATTTGTTGAATTGCTATTTTCAACACACGACATAATGAACGGCATGATTAATAAAAACGTCCAATAATTTATCTTAACGTCCATATCATCAATCCTTCTTATATGCATAACGACCAAGCTGTGCGGCGCGATGTAAGGAGCGTCCGAACGCGCGTATTGTTAGGCTTTGATAGCTATTTATCATGCTTGCGCTCAACATCCATCATACTCTCGTAATAATCCTCTAATCCCCCCATGCGTTGAAGCATTCTTAGCGGATTGGTGCTTGCGGCTTGGTATTCGTGGTCCTCTGTAATGGAGCACCAGGAGCATAAATCAGCCTCTTCTGAGATTGGCTCCTTGCATTCCTCACACATATTGATGCACTTTTGGATTGAGCCAGAATGATATTGATGTGCCATACCATTAGAATCTAAGAAATATGGCACAGATGTGGTTTTACCGATATTCATTTCAAAATAATTTGCGCCAATATTGTCAGCCAATACATTAACGCTATCTTTCGTTTCTTGTGTTGCATTATGGCCTGCAATAAGAGAAGTAATACTTCCTACAGGGAGATCTAATAAGATAATATCTCCAACTGCATTAACTAGTTCGTTGCCAACAACTAGGCGTCTCTCTTGCTCATATGACCAGCATGTGTGTTTCGTGTAGTAAGCCGCACTGAACACTCCGCGCTGGAGTAAAAAATGATATCTCAGCTTACCTATGTGGCATGCTCGAGCAAGCATATCTAGAAGGTCGTCACTGGGCTCATCGCGGTAGTCAACATCACCAAACTCTACATCCGGCAATGAATCAATTACAATTTCTTCGTCTATCTCAATTACGACGCCACGATGCCCATGTGCATAGTGCGCCCACATAGGAGTTACGCTTGGTGATTTTGAAAAGCATGTTGTTGGTAGTTGAGGCATAACTCCGATAGTGTCCTTGTATGTGGCCAGCATCTCGGGGTCTTGCTGAAAATCAATCGTCAGAAATAATTCGTATGGATCGTTAAAATCTTTTGGGTGCGAGCATTTAAAGCTGCATACATCTTCTTTAGATAGGGACAGCTTAAGAGTATCAGCACCCATGTATTTATAGACTTTTGATCCCATTTAGCTGTTCATCCTTTTTTAAGCCTAACGCCTTGCTCACCGGATAATTAGGAGCGAAGCGAGTAATTTTTCCGTGTGCAGAAATTTGTTAGATTTCCCGAATTTCATCAAATGTGACATCTAATTGACGAGAGAAATCTTTGGGTAGCTTTACCGCATCAACTAAATACTTGGCTGCTGATGACGAAAACTGGCGAACCCTTTTATTATTTGAAACATAATCAGAAGTAAATTTATCCTTCTCACTTATCCTTGTTGAAACATTCATAAATGATATTTCTCGAAGTGGAAAAACGCATTTTTGTATGTCTCCGGGAGAATCCAGAAGCTTTCTTGACAGCTCCAAATATGATGTCCAGCTTTTAATCTCTGGCTCCGGGGCAATGGATGAATTTGTTGAACTCGAATACATCTCGGTCATTCTATTTTTTAACAAAAAGCTGTCTCTACCTCCCCATATGTAATATTTCATCAATCTTCCATAATCACTTTCAGTTACTTCATAGTCAATCACTGCTCGAAAGTCATGAATTATTTTTGTCATCAGATACAAAAAAATAGACAGCGAGTAATTAAATAGCGCTTTATGTTTGTTTTTTTCAGGGTCGAGCTCGCCCTTTACTTTCTCCAACCCGACCAGAAACTTCCTAAAAGCTTTGGTTACATCCTTTTCGGCAGGCAAATCATTATTAAGAAACGCAACAAACTGCTCTAGTGTTGGATTTCCTGACACCGAAGAAAACAAGTTCATCCAATTTGAGATAGATGTGGAATAGCAATAATCAGAACAAAAATCCAACGAGAAAGACTCGGCATAGTTACCAAATTGCCGCTCATCAAACAAATGCACGCCTATTTGTCTTGCCGATAGTCTGTGTGCTTCAGAAGCCTGCTTTCGAAGAATGACGAACGCCTCAGAGCATCCAGTAAATTTCATCAATCCAGACGCCCAAAAAGCTCTATTGATAGGGCTGGTTTTACCTAATGTCTTGCAATCGAAGATAACTTTGTTCTGCTTTCCTGAGGATTCCACCTTGACTCCGAGAACATCAATATCTGTTATTAACGTAGAGGTATCTGATAGCTCTCTATAATTTTGTATATTTACCTCAAGAAATGGAACCATTTCATTTACTAGGCAATATCTGATCGCCATTTCTTTCTGGTGTATATCTTTATCAAATTTTGACATTTTATTCGTAAACCATAATCAACTGTTCAAATTGGCTAGCCGCCTCGGCATTGAGCGCCACTTTTTCTCTCTTTTTTAACTCTGCAGAGGAAATGATTGACTGTATATACTTTTCATCTTTCGATAAAGCCAATCTTGCGTCCTGATTAACATCTAAACTAGACATCTCACCAGTTCGTAACAAGCTAATTGCCAGATTTAACGCCGCTACGTTTTCTTCTGTTTTGTTAAGATGAAACTGATATCTATCACCGTTTGTATTCTTTAGGAAACCCACCTTAAGAAAGACCAGATTCCGATATTGGTTCGCCGCCTCCGAATTTGAGCCTATATAACCTTTATCCCTCAAGGTTTCCAGAATTCTAACTGGCATTCTGATTCGATACTGATCCGCTAGTAGTTGACCCTTTCGAACACATGACACTAAGGCCATAGCTCTTTCATAAATTTCCCTATTAGCTGAATCCAAGCGGGAACCACCAGGTCGTGGAGTAAAAACAAACGTTTCTTTAGATGTCTTGAATTCGATAGATGGCGGTTTGAGAATTCCTTCTGAACAAAGGTGGCCTAACAGTTCTTTCTGCGTTACTGTTAATTTGTGACCGCCCAACTCGAGCCTTTTTTCAATCAGTGATAGGGGCCATCCCTGATTATTTTTTATGATATCCAGAACGGCTTGGATATCAGACGACCCAGATTTTACTGACAAGTCGACAAGTTCATCAAGATTGTCTGAAAAATAAAATGGGCTAGCTACAATATTTCGCCCACGCGCCCTGAATTCTTTCAAATAGTTTCCATGTGTACCGATTTCCACGCATCTAGTAAACATGGGCATATCAATCCCGGTAGATGATAACAGTCTATCTTTATTTTCCGGTTTATTTTGTAGCTCAGACAGTATTAGCAAGGTTCCCTGTTCGTGCTCATTTAGGTCTGAAAATGTAAAATAATTTCCTACGCCTTCATATAGATCCTGAAATCTAGGAACGTCAGGTATTACAGAAAGAATCTTTACTCCTTTTGTAACTAGCTGAACGTATTCAATTTCAGCCAAAATAGTTAGCGCTTCCTTTAGGGCATATGACGGAATTGAAAAGTAGTAATCAGAGACCTTTCTTAATACTTCATATTCTATTTCCGCAAGCCCTCTCAAGTGTATGGCTAAGGTAGCAGCCATGCCCATAGTTCTCATGCTATCAAAGTCAGGTACATCTATATTTCCCAACCCTGATTGGATATCGTATGACAGTTCTACGAGTTTTCTTCCATTAATCATAGTTATTTCATACTCAAAAAATCAAACGCTTACAGCAGAGGCAAACATGAAGCGCTAGCGTAATGTTTGTCCTGCTGCCTGTACTTGTTAGGACTATATATCTCAAAGTTTAGATACCTTTATATGTTTCTTTTTCCCTTTGGATTCCCTCCATACAACAACTCGATATTGCTGAGGGATCGGGGTAGGAGCCTTACCTGGTTTTTTAGGTGTTTTTGGTTTTTCTTCAGCCGAGACCTCTTCCCATTCTTCGTCATCGAAGGCCAGTTGCTTTGGAATCCGAGGCGCCTTTTCTAACTGATTTTCCAGTTCACGCATGAACTCCGGTACTTCCTCGCCTTCCTCACCGAGTAAAACACGTGCATTATCCATTGCCTCATCTACTGTCATATCGCCACTCTGAACTTTATTAAAAAGAGATCTCAATTGCGATACTGCCCCACCTCTCTTACTAGTCTTAACATTAGCGTTACTACCACCAAATGGCGATGCAGCGCTTTTAAATAAGGCATTGCTAGCATAAGAAACTTGGTTATTAATTGTTTCGAGACCAGAAACGAAATCAGCATAAGAACCTATGCCAAAATATAGTACTGTAAGGGTTGCTGCTATTTTTCCCTTTCCCTTAATCGACCCTTCTTCGATTTCAAGCGAAATAGAGTAATCTGAGAGATGAAGCGTTTTTTCTAGACTTTTCTCCCATTCATCGAACAAAGCACTGGAGTAGCGCTCAAAATCCTCTTGAGGAAGATTTGGGACTTTAATAAGAAAGCTATTAGTCCCAATTTCAATCATCTATTTCTCCGTAAGTCATGGGTGCGCCCTAACGAGACTGTAGAAAAATCAGCAACTGACACCGACAACCTCGCCCGTCAGTTTGAACAATATGCAGTGAATTTTTCATGCCCCAAACATTATCCATTTGTATCAATTTGATTGAACCTGTCGTTTTACGCTGCTAATCCACCATAATTGGCCAACTTCTCTATGTTATGCACCATACAGCAAAGCTGCCATTGGCTTTGCACCTTCTTTTTACCTCGCAAACTAAAACGGTTCAACCGCTTATTCGTGCCTATGTTTGCA